>JBCCIH010000001.1 GCA_039028315.1 Thermodesulfobacteriota bacterium
CTATCAAGCAACCGGAAAAAAAGAATATGAGACTACAGCTAGAGAAGTTTTAACTTATGTTTTAAGGGATATGACAGCGCCCGAAGGCGGTTTTTACTCAGCTGAGGATGCAGACAGCGAGGGAGAAGAAGGAAAGTTCTACGTGTGGAGCGAAGAAGAATTAAAAGAAATTTTAGGAAAGGACGATGCTGAACTATTTATTAGGACTTACAATACAAGCGGGGACGGCAATTTTATTGAGGAAGCAGCTGGGCACAAGACAGGAACCAATATACTTCATCTACAAAAACCACTAACCGAGATTGCTTCATCATATGAAATAAGCGAAGATGAGTTTATAGGAAAAATTGAAAACTCCCGTACAAAGCTTTTTAATGAACGCGAGAAAAGAATACACCCTTATAAAGATGATAAGATTTTAGTGGATTGGAATGGGCTAATGATTGCGGCGCTATCTATGGCAGGAAGAGCTTTTGATGAGCCTGAATATACACAGGCAGCCGAAAAAGCAGTCAATTTTATTTTAGATGAGATGAGGGATGAAAAAGGAAGACTACTTCATAGATACAGGGGCAGTGAGGCTGGTATTACTGCCAACGTTGATGACTATGCGTTTTTGATCTGGGGCTTATTAGAACTATATGAAAGTACTTTTAATATTGAATATTTAAAGTCCGCTATATCACTTCAAGAGCAAATGGACGAGAGTTTTTGGGATGAAAAAAACGGCGGTTACTACTTTACAGCCGACCATGCTGAAGAGCTTATTACCAGGCAAAAGGAGATATATGACGGTGCGGTACCATCTGGTAATTCTGCCGCAGGTCTTAACCTTCTTAGGCTATCAAGAATTACTAGCGATATAGAATATGAGCAGAAAGCGGCACAAATTGGAAAGGCATTTTCTGAAACTGTTGAAAGCGGCCCTATGGCATACACTTTGTTTATGACTGGGCTTGATTTTGGTCTGGGTCCATCTTATGAAGTAGTAGTAGTCGGCGACCCTAAGGGTGATGATACAAAAGAAATGATAGATGCCATAAGAAGAACATATAGCCCAAACAAAGTAGTTCTGATTAAAGATAGTAATGATAGTATGGCGATAAGCGATATTGCGGAATTTACTAAAGGTCAGAATATTATAGACGGAAAGGCGACAGCCTATGTATGCTTAAACCATGTGTGCAATCTACCCACCACCGATCTAAACAAAATGCTTGAACTTCTCACACCTGAAAAAAGATGAGATATGTATATAAAAATATATAAGAAATTGAACAAATTAAGAAAACTTCCGCTATAATATAAGTGTATTGATTTTAAGCATTTTGATTTTATAATATGGTGAAAACCTAAGTTAACTAGTTTTATACCAAAACAGCGGAGGGCAGGGAACATGCCTAGAAAAGCCAAGAGAAAAATTAAAGACTTGGTAGAAATGCTCGAAGATCCCGACAATTCTGGATATGTTGGTGATTACGAGGATATGATTGACCAAATGGAAGACGAATTGTCAGAAGTAGATGATCTAGAAGATCATGAAGATATAGAATGATCTCGGCTTTGACTACCATCCCGTTTTAAATAAACCATTAAAACTGAAATTGCAGCAGGGGTAACCCCGGAGATTCTGGTTGCTTGACCAAGTGAATTAGGCCGGACATTGCTGAGCTTTTGTACGATTTCTTTTGATAATCCGGGTATATCATCGTATGAGAAACTCTCAGGAATTTGGAAATCTTCGAGCTTCTTAAATTTATTGATCTGCTCCATCTGCCTTTTTATATAACCCTCATATTTGACCTCCATCTCTATTTGTGAGATGACGTCCGTATTATGTGGATGTTGAACGCTTGTTTCTTCAAATAGTGCGAGATCCATATAGGTAATCTCAGGGCGCCTGAGTAATTCTTTTAAGCTATGGGGTTTTTTAATCGCAGATGCCCCTAGACTAGAAAGAATATCATTCACTTTTGAGTTGGGCACAACTTTAATACTCTCTAATCTATCAAGCTCATTGTTCACGCTATTTTTTCTTAATTCCATTTTTTCGTATTCGTCTTGTTTTAGAAGCCCAATTTTATAGCCGATCTCACCAAGTCTCATATCCGCGTTGTCTTCCCTTAGCACAAGTCGGTACTCGGCCCTTGAGGTAAACATTCTGTATGGCTCGTCAACTCCTTTTGTAACTAAATCGTCAACCATAATTCCAATGTAAGCCTCTGAGCGGTCTAAAATAAATGGATCCTCTCCTCTAACCCTGAGAGCAGCGTTTATACCGGCAACAAGACCCTGGCTTGCGGCCTCTTCATATCCTGTTGTACCGTTAATTTGTCCTGCGAAATAGAGATTTTCTATAAGCTTGGTCTCTAAAGTGGGTTTTAGCTGAGTTGGGTCTACGTAATCATATTCAACTGCATAGCCCGGACGCATAATCTCAACTTCATCAAGACCGTCAATTGTTTTTACCAGCTCATATTGCACCTCGAGCGGAAGGCTCGTTGATATTCCGTTTGGATATATTTCATAAGTGTTAAGCCCTTCTGGTTCTAAAAACACTTGATGGCGATTTTTATCCGGGAACTTAACAATTTTATCCTCAATAGAGGGGCAGTACCTTGGACCAACGCCTTTGATTTCACCAGAGTATAAAGGGGATTTATGAAGATTGTTGTTTATTACATCGTGTGTTCTTTGATTTGTGTATGTTATATAGCAAGGTAGCTGTTCTCGGTCGATTACTGGAGTTGAGAAAGAAAATGGCTTTGGGTTTAAATCCCCCGGCTGCTCCTCTAACATGTCCCATTTTATTGTTCTTCCATCAAACCTTGGAGGGGTACCAGTTTTAAGCCTGCCTACGTTAAATCCGATGCTGCCAAAAGATTCTGATATGCCAGTAGCGGCAGCCTCACCTGCTCTGCCTGAGGATATTTTTGTAGCGCCAATATGTATTAGTCCGTTAGGAAAAGTCCCAGGAGTAACAACCACAGCATCGGCGTAGAAATGCTCGCCAAGGTTTGTCTTAACCCCGGCAATTTTATCACCTTCAACCAAAAAGCCCTCAACCATTCTTTGCTTGATGTCCATTTTTTCTTCAGACTCAAGGGCCTTTTTCATATAAGCTCTGTATGACTGACGATCAGCCTGAACTCTGGTTGCCTGAACCGCAGCACCTTTGCGAGTGTTGAGCCTTCTAAACTGAATTGCAGCATGATCAGCCGCCCGTCCCATCTCTCCGCCAAGAGCGTCTATCTCTTTAACTAAGTGGCCTTTCCCAACGCCGCCAATTGAGGGATTGCAGGACATCAGTCCAATTGTGTCCACATTGGCTGTAAGAACCAGAGTGCGGCAGCCCATTCTTGCAGATGCAAGCGCAGCTTCACATCCCGCATGGCCCGCGCCGATTACTATAACATCATGACTTTTTGGATAACTTATACTCATTATTCAAATTCCTTACAGTAAAATCAAAAGGGAATTTTAAATCCATATGGGCCTAGCGTCAATTATTTAATATGCTTTTTTGGATAAAACCCCTTCTAGATGGTAAAATCCATTTCCACTTTATATGAGGAAGTATAAATGACAACTAAAGAAATATTTGAAAAAGTTGAAAGAAAACTATTTGAAAAATCAGATCAGCTGGATGATATAAGAGGAGTATACAAGTTTGAGTTAGCAGGTCCTCAAGGCGGCACATGGATTGTAGATCTTAGGGAAGATACACTTGGAGTAAGAGAAGCCGAGGAAGAAGCTCAGTGCACGTTCAAAGGCAGTGATGAGAATTTTATTAACTTATTTACCGGCAAGCTAAAACCCGAGAGAGCTCTACTTACCGGAAAGATAAAAATGTCAGGCGACATCGGGCTTGCAATGAAGCTTGGCCAGCTGCTTAGAAAATAGGAATACTATATATTGAAACAAACCCCTGAAAGAATATATGTAGAACAAAGTATAGCGGACCATCCATTCACAAAAAGAGTTTTAGCCAAATTAGATACTGCCCCCATCACATATATTGATGATTATAAAACTATCGGTGAGCTAAAGAGCTTTAACCAAAGAGCGCTTGAAGACAAGAACTCTCTTGCGCTGGCAACAAAAAAGGGTGAGCTTGTAAAAAGTATAGGAAGAATGGAAAGTGGTCAGTTCTATTTGTTTCATGAAATAGACTGCAAATATGATTGTGAGTACTGCTACTTGCAGTACTATTTTCAGACCAAAGTACCCGTATTATTTGTTAATCGAGACGAAGTACTAAAAAAAATTGAAGAGATTCTGAATAGTTACGAAGCTCCGTATTTTCATGTGGGTGAAGTATGTGATGCACTGGCTTTTGATGACATAACGGAATTTTCGATTGATATTGCAAAGCTGTTTAGAAACTATCCTAATGGAACTGTAGAATTTAGAACAAAGAGCACAAATGTGCATAATTTGTTAGCAATAGATGACCCGCCAACAAATATAATCCCCTCCTGGACATTTAGTCCGCAAGTTGTAGCCGATATGATTGAGCATAAAACGCCTTTGGTAGCTGAGCGCATCTCAGCTGCCATGAGATGTCAGCAACAAGGCTACACAGTTGGAGTAAGACTTGATCCCATTATTATGATCCCCGGTTGGGATAACCACTATAAGAAATTAGTACACGATCTTCTAAGCACGCTTGAACCAAAGCAAATTGATTATATATCTCTGGGAACTCCAAAACATAACAAAGTACTACTAGAAACTATAAAGAAAAGGTTTCCTAATAGCCCAACTATTCTGGGCGAGATGTTTCCATCTACAGACGGTAAATACAAATATTTAAAATTCCACAGAGTCTCTATATATAAAAATATGATCTCTTGGATTAGAGAATTTAACCCTGATATTAGGATTGATCTATCTATTGAATCTGATGAAGTAAAAGAGTTGGTATTTGAAACTAGCTAGGCGAGATTTAATAACCATAGGTTTTTAAGCGATCTGCAATTTGCAAGGAATATGCTTTAAGCTCAGGTTCGTTCAGATATGCATAGGCCCTGCTCTTATTTACTCCTGATGAAATGCTCTCAATTTCACTATCCGATGCATTTAGACCGCAAAACTCAGCTGTTGATTTTAGTATTACGCCCGGGTTTTCAAGAAAATCTTCGTATTGTATTTCAATAGCCCTATCCTTGAGATTTGCTACATGTGTTCTTGCTTGTTCTAAATACTCTTCCCATATTGCAAAAGCCTCTTCTAAATTGCCGCCCCTAATATCTACAAACACCCTGTTTCTCATTAGAAACTTCTGCATTAAGTAGTACCAATAAAGCGGCTTTAGGTTAGTGTGTCTGCTTTGGAGCCGATCAAGTCCTCTTTTTCTTCTTGTTATTAAACTGCCAGCTATATCCAACGGGTGTCTATATATATGTATCACTTTTGCATCGGGAAAAAGGTCTAGCCAAAATGGGAGAGTAAAAGTGTTTCGGGGATCTTTAAAGCCCCAAGGAATATCTAAATTTTGCGGGGTTCTGTATTGGTAATAATTTCTAAACCCAAGAAATGATATTACATCAGGTGTTGTCATAGAGAACTCAACAAACTCGCCATAAAGAGCTCTTGCTTGTTTATCTTGTAATAAATATTTGATTGATCCCGGGTCCTCTAAACCAGCGCTCGATTGGGTCAGTAGCCAGTCATTAATCTTACGGAAGAAAACGGCTTCGTGGTTGTTGGTCAGTTTTTTACCTACAAACAGACCAAGCCCTTCAAGCATTTTCGTAAGCATGCTTGTTCCTGAACGGCTCATCCCAATTATTATTATAGGAGACATGATGTATGTGAAACTACACTATAAGCAAAGCTATGACAATGCTTAATAGAATTGAGAAATATCAGTAGTGTATGCGCAAATTTGGAACGTTAGATTGCTAAAAAGCTTCTAAGCACATCGCCAGTATCTGCTTCTGCTAGCTTTTCAAGAGCCCTTTTTTCAATCTGTCTTATACGCTCTCTTGTGAGATCAAACCTTCTGCCAATTTCATCAAGAGTATATGTTCCGTCCTGATCTATGCCAAAGCGGAGCCTAATAATCTCTTCTTCCCTTGGAGTTAGAATATTTAAAGCTTCTCTTATCTCCTGGGTTAGAGCAGTGGTAGCCATTACAGAATCAGGCGCAGGAGCCTTTTCATCTGAAATGAAATCTAACAGAGTAGTTTTTTCCCCGTCCATAATTGGTGTATCAAGACGGGCAGCATCATTAGTGGACTCAAGGATTCTCTTTACACCTTCAACAGATATACCAGCTATTTCTGCAACTTCTTCAGGAAGCGGCTTTCTCCCCATTTCCTTGTGCAGCATAGAGCTTATTCTATATACTTTGCTTGCTTGCTCGAGAACGTAAACAGGAACCCTAATGGTTCTTGTCTGGTCTAGCAGTGCTCTTGAGATTGCCTGGTGTATCCACCATGAAGCGTATGTTGAGAACTTGTATCCTTTAGTATGATCAAATCTTTCAACCGCTCTCATAAGACCAACATTACCTTCTTGGATGAGATCGGTAAGAGGAAGTCCCCTTCCCATGTATCTTTTTGAAATACTAACCACAAGCCTTAGGTTGGCTTTAACAAATCTTTCTTTCATATCAGAGGCGCGTTCAGAAAATACTCTAATAAAGGCGCTTAAGCTCTGAATTCTTTTATTGATTTCTTTTTCACTTGTTCTGCTTTTGGTAGTGGTGGATTGCCTTTTGATAAGGCTTTCTTTTTTCTTGTTCAGTTTGTCTATGTTGATTGTAAGTTCAATTGCTTTTGCTTCGCACTTTTTGATCTGGGCTGAAACTTCGACCTCTTCTTTTGCAGTTAGAAGAGATTCTACCGCCATATCTTTAAAATATACATATAAAAGTCTGAACTGTTCATCAGGAGTCCATTTGTTTTCATCCTCATTCTCTGCAGTTGCCACGGTTGGAGTATCTTCAATTTCAACGCTAAATTCAGGCTCGTCCGCAGATATATTGTTGTCAGCTATATCTATAGACTGATAGGATTGATCCTCTTCCTGATTAAACTGTTCAAGTCCCTCTATTTCAGTTGGAACCTGCTGTTCAACTTCTCTAAATTTTCCTGTTTTCATAATTTCACCCTTAACCGATGTACTACGTGTTGCATTGTATTAACCCCGCACCCTTAAGACCCTGGTATGAGCTTGTTCAACTGTACAACTATACGACTTTTGGGCTTCTATGTCAAGCCTTTTTCTTCGCATTTGCAAAAAAGTTTTTTAGGATAAAATTATTAAGTAATTACAGTGCATTGAGTCATATCTCTACGCAATAGCTAACAGCTATTTTGCGTCTCTATTGCATAAATTAGATCAGTAACTCAACGTTTCTTTGTTATCTTCAAGAGACTCATTATAGACTCGGCCTTTGTTAAGGCTTTCGACAAACACTTCGCCGCCTTCGTTACTTTGATACAATGCAGCATAGTTCCAAGCTTCTTGGGCTGTTTTGAACTTACCTACTTTAATAAGATTCCAGACTTCTCCCCTTGAGTTAGAACTGGTAACTATATAAGCGTCGTACCCTTTTAGTCTTAATTCATTAGTAACTTCATTCGCTTGATCAATGCTCCCAAAAGCAGCAACTTGCAATCTATAGGTATCTTGATCTACGAGGCTAACGTCCAAGGACTCAACTTGAAGTCCATTGTTCAAATTATCCGTGGACTCTTGTGCGGCTATGAGTAATGGAGTATTGACCCCTTCGTTATCTTGTGCATCTTCTGTAATAAATGGCGAATCATTTCTCTCTTTCTGAGCAGGCTGTACTCTGCCTTTGTAATATGTTGAAGTTGTGTCTGGAGTTGAGACTCTAGGATCTTGTACAGAATTATCATTTTGAGAAAGGGCTACGATCTCATCGTCCATGCTATATGAATTATTATCTTGTATTGTTTCGTTCTGAGCTGATTGAGGCATTTGATCATTAGTAAAATTTGGATTATCTACTCTCATCCCTAAGTAGACTCCAAGAACGAATACAATTATCAAAACAAGAAAATATCCAATTCCACTTGCAAAGCCTCCCTTTTTCTTGTTTGGCCCCGCAACTATTAGTTGTGGCTTAAGCTTTGTCATTTTAAAAACCCCCCTTTATACTAGACCCCTATCTTCTAGTTACTCGCGTGACTCAGTTTTATTTAACCCAGTTTTATTTAACCCAGTACTAAATTACACAAAACCCAATTCTGTTAAAACCAATGCACACAGCATACAAATGCAAACAGCATGCAAAAAATAATTTTTGGTGCCGAAGGGGGGATTTGAACCCCCATGAGCACAATGCTCACTGGATTCTGAGTCCAGCGCGTCTACCAAATTCCGCCACTTCGGCTTCATTGGAGACATAATATACCCAGACCACTTAATTTTATCACAGATATTCATATGAAGCTATATCATAATTTATAAAAAATATTAACGATAATTAATCTGAGAATAGCACTAAAACGCCTGTATATGTGAAAAGATGGTTTTGGCTCTGAATAGGAGCAAATTCAGAATTTCCAAAAAACCCTATAATAGGAATATTGCCTAATGCACTGCTAATGTATGCGGTATCAATTCCATGATGGCCGTAAAGCGAAGATCCTCTAGCACAACAGTTAAAATATAGTCCAAAACGATAAGGACTCTCGGAGTTATGATTTAAAGTTATTCTATCAAGCATCTGCTTAAGATCTTCTCTTGCCATCTCGGGGTTTCTAAGTGTGAACCCGACAACTTGTCCATCCTTTACATTCTGCGGCACTGCAACATATCCCGATTTTGGATCAACCCCGATTAAATTCCTTACAAGATACTCGCTGCCTTGTATATCGGCTTGATCCGGGTCTGGAGGAAAAGCTACAAAGACAAGACGAAGTAGATCCATTGGTTCTTGCAGTATGCCATTTGGTATGCGTTTTTTTAATACCTCAAAAGCCGGCTCCCCATCTAGCTCAGATATAATATTTTTGTTGGACCCAGTTATTACACATGGAGGTCCAATTAACTGGCATCCTTGAGTTATATCAACTTTGTATGAGAAATCTCCTTCTAAAAGCATCCCGGAGACGGCGCCCGAGGCTACGGTATCTTTATAGAACTCAAAGGTATCATTAATTCTAGGATCTTCTGAAGCACTCGCACCAACTATATCGATCTCTCCCATTTTAGATTCAATACCTTTAAACAAAAGCTCCGGATGAATATGAAAAGGATCGGGCAGTAGTGTTAAAAGTGAGTTTTTACCATTTGTAGATTTCAATAACTCACCGATCTCCTCTCCCGCTTTTGTACCACCTGAGCCAAGTTGATAAATGACAAAGGGATTAGATTTGATTGATGAGGACGATACAACTAAAACTACGATGCCGGGCTTTGCTTCAATCTCAGTCTCGTTTGAAAGAACTCCGATAGCGCTGCATCCAGAAACATTATCCGTCTTTGTAATGTCACAAACTACTCGCAGCATTTCCTGATAATTTGCCCTATGCGGGAAAGTGCAAAAAACCATTGCCCAGTCAGCCTTATCCATACAAGCATTTTCCATCGCAAACTTAGCTGCATCTTTAGCCGCTTGTATGCTCTCTGACTTATCAGAGTATCCGCTGCCGGCCTTAATCATTTTCTATCCTAGGGGCTTTCATTGAAGCATAAAAATACGCGTCAATATAAAAATATCAATTTCCCCAAGATATTATTTTATTTGGCGTAATTTTTATTACGGGGAGCCCTAATTGCATAAGGCCCATCTTTGAGTATTGCTCATATTTACCACAAAGAGCTTTGATAGAGTTATTATATTCCTCGCCCTCGATGAGCACTTCGGCAGTGCCTTGAACAATAATGTAATAAAGTTCAGTCCAGTCGTCAGAATATTTATCAACAATGAAAGAAACTCTAGGGTTATTCTCTATATTTCTTAGTCTTTTGAGTTTTTTTATTTCTTTTGTTTTAGGTTTAGCGTCTATTGGTGAATATATAAATTCCCCTTTATAAACAAAACATATTGGCACTGTAAGAGGTATTCCTGCCTCATCAACACTTGCCAATCTGGCAATATTATGAGAATTAATAATTTCTGTATAATTTATTGTGGATGAACTAATTTTCGTTAGCTCCTGTATATATCTTGAATTATGATCTATGTCTTTTATAATACCTTGTTTTTATTTAGGGTGATTTTGTAATTTTTGGTCAAGAGAGAAAATGGAAAACGCAAAGATTTTCTGCGGAACTTCTAATGCGTCTTTGGCGCAGGCTATTTGCAAGTACCTAGATGTTCCGCTCGGGAAAGCTGAAATAAGAAGGTTTAGCGATGGGGAACTTTCTACCGAAATTTCTGAGAGTGTTCGGGGGTCGCACGTTTTTGTAATACAGTCTACGTGTCCTCCTACAAATGAACATATCATGGAACTTTTAATCTTAACTGATGCTCTTAAAAGAGCTTCTGCTGGATCTGTTACAGCCGTTATACCTTATTATGGTTATGCAAGGCAGGACAGGAAAGTTAAGCCAAGAGCACCAATTTCTGCAAAGCTTGTTGCAGACCTCATAACAACCTCTGGAATTGGCCGCCTTGTCACAGTTGATCTGCATGCAGGACAAATCCAGGGCTTTTTTAATATTCCCGTAGACCACGTCTATGCAGCGCCCGTGTTACTTAAACACATAAAGGAAAATATGAACAATGAAGATCTTGTAATCGTGTCTCCAGATGCAGGTGGGATGGAGCGGGCAAGATCATTTGCCAAAGCGCTTAATGCAGGACTAGCGATGACTGATAAGAGAAGGCCGAATCCTAATCAAGCTGAAATAATGAATGTAATAGGAGATGTTGAAGGAAAATCTGTTGTCCTGTTTGATGATTTAGTAGACACCGCGGGTACTGCAATACAAGCGGCCAAAGCTCTACTCAATCATGGCGCCAAGAGTGCTTCACTGTGTGTTACACATGGAGTGCTTTCCGGCAACGCAGTAGAGAGGATAATAGAATCAGACCTTGATGAAGTTATAATTACAGATACTATACCCCCCAGTCAGGAAATGTTAGATTGTGAGAAATTTAAAGTACTCACGATTGCGGATCTTTTAGGGGAGTCAATTAAAAGAATAACAACTGGAGTATCCATAAGCAGTCTTTTTGACTATGTGAATTAGGGTACATGGAAGGAGCTTAAAATGGCACAGAGCACATTAACAGTATTGAAAAGAAAAAGAATGGGAAAAAGCGGGGCTAGAGAAATAAGAAAAGAAGGCAATGTTCCTGCTGTACTATACGGAAAAGGCACTGAGCCTATATCACTCGTCATAAATCCATCGGAGCTTAAAACCGCGCTTTCAACTGAAGCAGGCGAAAACACTCTTTTAGAGATAAAGCTAAAAGAGGGAGAAGCTAAAATTCCTAAGTTATCACTACTTAGAGAAATCCAATACGACTACTTAACCAACAAACCGATTCACTTTGATTTTCAAGCTTTAGACATGAAAGAAAAGATCACTGTAGATGTCCCTGTTAATGTAGAAGGCAGGGCTATCGGAGTTAAAAACGGCGGTATTTTAGAGGAAGTCCACAGGGTAATCAGCGTTGAGTGCCTCCCTACGAATATCCCAAATTCATTTACTATAGATATAACTGAGCTGGACATAGGTCATTCTATCCATGTTAGTGCTTTAGAGGTAGAAGATGACGTTACAATACTTTTGGATCTGGAAGATACTATTGTTACAATTCTAGCTCCTAAGGTTGAGGAAGAACCTGTTGCTGAAGAAGAAGTTGAGGGCGAAGAAGGTGCAGAAGGCGAAGAAGCTACAGAAGAAACTAAAGAAGAAGGTAGCGAAGAGGGTAGTTAACCCTAATGATATTAATCGTTGGACTTGGGAACCCTGGAAAGAAGTACACAGAGACCAAACACAATGTTGGTTTTTTAGTATTAGATGAATTAGGAAAAAGGGTTGGAGTTGATATTGGGAAGGAAAAGTTTTTAAGTTTATGCGGTGAGGGTTTTGTAGAAGACAAAAAAATTCTATTGATAAAGCCGCAAACTTTTATGAACCGCAGCGGGGATGCGGTAATAAGTGCTTCGAATTTTTATAAGATTTCCCCAAAAGAGATTATTGTGGTACATGATGAAATGGACATTTCGCTTGGCAGAATAATGATAAAACCAGGCGGGGGAAGCGCCGGGAATAATGGGATAAAATCTATTATTTCAAATCTTGGTACTAAAGACTTTATAAGGGTTAGAATAGGCATTGGAAAACCTTCTAATAAAGAACAAGGCGCAAATCATGTGCTATCGAGTTTTAGTAAAAGTGAGTCTGAAAGGATAGAAGATACAATTATGACAGCTAGTGATGCAGTATTAGAAATAATTAATAATGGTCTTCAAAGCGCTATGAATAAATACAACGTAAAAACTAGAAATAACGAAAACATAGAACAAACAAGTTCTCATTAATTAAAGGAGGTAAGTAAAATGGGAGAAGTAATAGCAGCCCTGTTTGGGCTAGTCTTAGGTGTAATTGTCTTAGGATATGCCTATCTCGTATACCGCGAGATTAAAGCTCTTGATGAAGGCAATGACACAATGAAGGAAATCTCTTCCGCAATTCACGACGGAGCGATGGTCTTCTTAAATCGAGAATACAGGATAATAGGGATATTTGTCGTTATAGTCTTTATACTTCTTGGAATTTTCATTGGCTGGAAAGCGGCGATCGCATATATTGGCGGTGCTATTTGCTCTATTCTTGCTGGATTCTTTGGAATGAAATCAGCAACAAAAGCAAACGTTAGAACTGCTCAGGCCGCAGCCACTGAAGGACAAGGCAAAGCCCTATCAGTTGCATTTAAAGGCGGAAACGTAATGGGATTATCCGTTGCGGGATTAGGACTTTTAGGACTCTCAGTAGCCTTTACATTTGGTATCGGGCTTCCCGATAATCCTGGTGACCCTTCAGCACTCGCATTATTTGCTCAAAATTTTGGTGAAGTAATCGGTGGATTTGCAATGGGTGCAAGTACAGTTGCACTATTCGCAAGAATCGGCGGAGGTATCTTTACGAAGGCCGCTGATGTTGGAGCCGACTTAGTTGGTAAAGTAGAAGCCGGTATCCCAGAGGATGACCCCCGTAACCCTGCCACAATCGCAGACAACGTTGGAGATAACGTAGGAGACGTTGCCGGTATGGGTGCTGACCTTTTTGAATCATATGTCGGCGCTGTTATCGCAACAATGGTTATTGCAGCAGGAATGGGCGGAAATGAAATTGCACTTATGTCTATCCCGATAATTCTTATCGCTGTAGGTAGCTTCTCATCAATCATTGGCTCGAAAAGCGTAGAGTGGATGAAGAACCTAGAGCCGCAGCTGGTACTTAGACGAGCCACATTCTATGCTGGTGGAATTTATCTTGGACTCTCGCTTATCATTCTTCTAATCGTAGGACTAGTAGATGGTATAGGCGGCTACATAATTTGGATATGGTTAGCTGCAGTCTTGGGACTTTTGGCTGGTATTGCAATTGGGCTATTAACTGAATATTACACGTCCGGATCTCCGGTTAAAAAAATTGCAGAAGCATCTCAAACCGGTGTTGCTACCAATATTATTGAGGGACTTGCAGTTGGTATGGTAAGTACGACAGCTCCAGTGATTGTAATCGCAATTGCTATCGGCGTATCATATGCGTTTGCCGGACTTTACGGAATAGGAATCGCAGCTGTAAGTATGCTAGCAACAATCGGTATCACCATGTCTGTTGATGCATACGGCCCTGTAGCAGATAACGCAGGCGGTATTGCTGAGATGTCTGAGCTTGGAGAAGATGTAAGAAAAATAACAGATAAACTTGACTCACTTGGAAACACTACTGCTGCTATAGGAAAAGGATTTGCAATTGGCTCAGCTGCACTAGCTGCTCTTGCTCTATTTGCAGCATTCACTAAAGCAGTTGGTCTAGAATCAATTGACCTAACCCGAAGCAACGTTGTTACTGGTATGCTGCTTGGCGGCACCTTGCCGTTTCTACTCGGCGCCCTAACAATGGGAGCTGTTGGAAGATCGGCACAGAAAATGGTAGAAGAGGTTAGAAGACAGTTTAGAGAAATCTCAGGACTACTCGAAGGTGAGGCAAAACCTGATTACGCCAGATGCGTATCAATCAGTACAGATGCTTCTCTTAGAGAAATGATCATTCCTGGGATAATTGCTGTTGTAGCCCCAATTGTTATAGGGCTTATTCTTGGCGCTGAAGGACTAGGCGGATTCCTAGCAGGAGCTATCGTATCAGGTGTTATGTTAGCACTTATGATGGCAAACTCCGGAGGAGCTTGGGACAACGCTAAGAAATATATTGAAGAAGGCAACCTAGGTGGAAAAGGATCTGACGCTCACCACGCAGCAGTTGTAGGTGACACAATTGGTGATCCGTTCAAGGATACTTCAGGACCTGCAATGAACATTTTAATTAAACTTATGTCAATTGTATCACTAGTGGTTGCACCACTACTTATTTGATGAAAACAACTAAAGGATGCGGCCCAAAGGCTGCATCCTTTAAATTAGTGTTAACAAACCGGTAAATCCGGGTAAAATATTTGAAGAGTAAAATAATCTGTCGCTCTGATAAATGCCAAATACTACGATCAGGGCCCAAACGACCGAGACAGGAGGTAGTACAAAATGGCAGTTACGCCGAACTATTATGAAACGCTTTATCTAACCAGACCTGATTTATCCGAAGAGGACCTGGGCAAAATCCAACAAAAACTTCTAGATTCAATTTCAGCAAACGAAGGTGAAATTGTAAGGGATGAAAAGTGGGCTGAAAGAGACTTAGCATACGAAATTCAGGACCATAAAAGGGGTATTTACTACATACTTGTATTCAAGGCTCTACCAAATGCAAGCAGAGAAGTAGAAAATCACCTAAAGTTCTACAATACTGACGTTCTTAGATTCATGACATTAAAAATTTCAGAGGAAGCTGCGAACAAACATAAGCCTCAGGAGAAGCAAGAAAAAGCTACAGAGCCTGCTCCTACTCCACCTACGCCACCTACAGCTCCAACAGCAAGTGCGGAACCAACACCACAGGCAGCTGACACACCAGAAGAAGAAGGAGGAACAAACTAATGGATTCAAGAAGAGACAGAAGATATTTTTCTAAACCGAAGGTTTGTAGATTTTGTACAGAATCTATAGAGATGGATTATAAAGATGTAGATATGCTAGCTAGATACATAACAGATAGGAAAAAAATAGTTCCGAAAAGAAATTCAGGTCTTTGTGCTTATTGTCAAAGACAGCTTGCTACAACAATTAAAAGAGCAAGGTTTATGGCACTTCTGCCTTACACAGTGCTTCATTAAGGTGTAATAGCAAGAGAATAGGATTAATTAAAAGATATAAGTCGGAGGTCTAAATACAATGAGGGTTATACTAACTACAGATGTCGACTCAGTTGGTAAAATGGGTGAAATCAAAGAAGTTAAAAGCGGAATGGCAAGGAATTTTCTAATTCCACAAAAATTAGCTATAAGAGCAACTCCTGGAAACATTAAAGTTTGGGAGCAAAAAAGTAAGATTATTCAAAAAAGAGAAGAAACGCTTAGAACTGAGGCTCAGGGATTTGCTTCAAATCTCGATGGAGCTAGCGTTAGCACAATAGTAAAAGTTGGTGAGGAAAACAAGATGTTTGGCTCTGTGACCTCCCAAAATATTTCAGATCTCCTTGCTGAACAGGGATTTGAAGTCTCAAGAAAGAGCATCGATCTTGGAAGCCCGATTAAAGAGCTTGGTGTTCATGAGCTTAAAGTAAAACTCTATCAGGAAGTACATGCCACTATAACTGTTGACGTTCAAGGTGAAGACGCTGACGGTAACATTGTAGAGTTAATTGAGGAGCCGGAAGCTCCTGTTGAAGAACAGGCAGTAGAAGAGCAGGAAGCTCAGAACGAAGAAATCGAAGCTAGCGAAGAAGTTGAAGCCGCATCAGAACCTGAGGCACAAGAAGAAGCCGAAGAATCTCCAGAGGAAGCGGCTGAGGAAGAAGAGCAGGAAGAAGCACCTAAAGAATAATCTTACTGCGATCCAAGCTGAAGCATTTCTTCTAACTCAACTTTTTTATAACCCAAAGGCGCCTCGAATTCGGCACTATCTATATTTTTATTTGACACCTTAGCAGTATTTTCCACAATTGCGTTTCCGTATTTTGGATAGTCAATTATTTTCATTGGAAAACCTGATTTAAATACCTCTATATAAGCTTTTTCTATTTCATCAGATGAGTTGTTATTTGTAAGAAAATTATGCTCAATCTGAGTAAGTTCGCTTAGATATTTACTCATTTTATTCAGATCTAGTTCATTAGCGAATCGCTCATCGGAAGTAACCCATAGCTCTTCGTATAGTTGTCCGTCTTTATATATTTCATATTTTGCCGATTCATATCCTGCTACCTTGCTTGTGTCACCGGTTCTTTTAACAGTTATTTCAGAAGAGCCCGGGTTGTTAGCGGGCATGTTTATACCCTGTCTTTTCATCATTGCCTCTGCTTGTGCTCTTTTATTTGGAGGGAGCTCTGAGAGCTGCTCGCGCATCGCAGATTCCATTTTCTTTGCATACTGTTTGTAGTAGTCAAAATAGTCCTCTGCTTTAGTTGTTGAATAAGTTCTCGATACATTATCTACTTGAATCATCTGCCCAGAATTAAGATCAAATATAGCGTAAAACTGACCCTGCTCGTCAAAGAACTTCATCTTGTTTTCTTGTATGTATATAGTTGCTTTAACTCTTTGAGAGTTATTTTGTTCATATTTCTCCCTTTCAACTATAAGCCCCGCAAAAGATTGATTTGAAGCAAATAATACAAATACTAAAATTAAAATCAGTGACTTAATGAAACCAGCCATCAATGTACCTCCGTGACAATAGGGGATTGAATGAAAATTTAGGATGGGTAATAAAATAACTTATAAACTGTTTATAAGCCAGATTTAAGATTTTCATCAAAGAATAAGCTAGAGCTGCATTTAAGTCTATTGACGCACCCCCAATCTGTGATAGATTAAAACGGACTAATTGAGTGATTTTACGGAGGTATTTTTTTAATGGCTGAGACAACCAAGTTTGCCCCAATCGGTGAGAAAGAAGTAACCAGAGCGATTGTTGAGGGCTTTTCAAATGAATTTAACGAATACATTGATAGTGATGTAATAGTTGTTGGAGCAGGGCCAAGCGGCCTTGTGGCAGCAAAAGATATTGCGAAAGCAAAATACAAAGTGCTATTAGTTGAGAGAATGAACTATTTAGGCGGCGGATTTTGGATTGGCGGCTATCTAATGAATAAAGTTACTGTTAGAACACCAGGAAATGAGGTTCTTGACGAAATTGAGGTTCCATATGAAGAAGTTGAGCCTGGACTATGCGTTGCTGATGGTCCTTATGCTTGCTCAAAATTAATCGCTATGACTTGCGAAGCTGGAGCTAAGATTCGTAACATGACTATGTTTGATGATCTTGTATACAGAGAGAACGGACGTGTGGCAGGGATCGTAATTAACTGGACCCCAATTGCAAATATGCCAAAAGAAATCACATGTCTCGACCCTATTGCTATAGAGTCCAAGCTAGTAATTGATGCAACCGGGCATGATGCTTACTGTGTTAACAGACTCTCTCAGCAGGGGCTTTATAAAAAGCTGCCAGGGCATGGCTCTATGTGGGTTGAGAAATCCGAGGAAGCACTGGTTGAGTACACTGGACTTGTTCACCCTGGACTTATTGCCTGCGGAATGTCAGTAAATACAACATATGGTCTTCCAAGAATGGGGCCAACATTCGGTGGAATGCTGCTCTCAGGAAAAAAAGCGGCCGAGGTTGCCATAGACATTCTTAAAAACGGCGACGGAAAAGGCTAAGACTAACAATTAATAAAGCTTAATATAAAACAGGGAGAGTAATGAGAGTTGCTCTCCTTTTTTTACGTAATTTTTAGATTTATTTTGCACTTATCACATAGAGTTCCTTCATACTGAACCTTCAACACTTCCTCTTGCCAGTGCGAGTTAGTAAGACAGCAGCCAGGATCATTGCAAAAAGCGCTGCCGGTCATTTCGTATCCTATTACTTGTAGAGCGTAAGACACAAGAATCGAAGATATCTTTGTATCGTCATACCTAACAAATCTACCCTCGTACATAGATTCAAGCTCACTCGTATCCATACCGCTTTGAATCAACCTTCCTCTAACGTAGTAGTACTCTCTGGGTTTTGCCGGCGCCTCAACCAAACCTGATGTAGAAATTAGAGAAGGTGCTCCCATCAATACCACCCTTGCGTGGTAGCGTCTTTGTTCGAAAGTGCCAAAAAGTCTGCTGGTAAAAATTAAATTTATTTCATTACTTGCTATCTCACCGGGAACTTTTTCAAAAAGCAGGCGATACAATATTCTCTGCATCCATAAAGCATCATAAAATTTTCCTAAGGTGCTCTGAGAACCTTTTAGTTTATTGATCTCCTGCTCGATTTCTAAACCTTGAGTATTAGGACTTTCTAATGGAGATTCGATATCTGAAATATAGGTGGATGATAAATCTCTTGCGAGCTCGTATAGCTCTTTTTCAGATAGGGATAGATATTCTACGAGATTGCCTCTTTTCTCAACTAAAAAGCCCAGCTCACTAAGTTTGTCTGAAATGTAATCCGTATCAAGTGAACTCGAGGGATAATCAGTATAGAGAACTAGCCTAATGTCACGTTTCATCAGGGGTAAGATAACATTAGACTTTGATTTCTGCTATTACCTCAATCTCAACGGGAGAATCTGCGGGAAGCTCCGATACACCGACTGCTACTCTTGCGTGCTTACCCACCTCGCCAAATACCTCAAAGAATAACTCAGATGCGCCGTTTACTACTCCTGCTTGAGTATTGAATCCCGGGGCACTTGAGACATAGCCTGTAATTTTGACAATTCTGCTGAACTTAGAAAAACCTTGTGTATTTTTACCTAAAACTGAAAGTGCATTGATAGAAGCCAGTCTGGCAGCTTGATAAGCTTGCTCTAGAGTAACATCTGAGCCCACCTTGCCCTTGTACTGAAGGTTGCCGTCTTTAAGAGGAAGTTGTCCGGAAATAAATATAAGATTTCCAGAGATTACTGCCGGTATATAGGCTCCCAAAGGCTCTGGAGGCTCTGGGAGCTTAATCCCTAGTTCTTCTAACCTATCATTAACTTTTGTCATCATCCGTATCGGGCTTTAGCGCTATGTAAATTGTATTTGATCCTCTCTTAACAAGAAAAAGGAGATTTTCAGAATCTTGTGCAGTATCCATTTGTTTTCTATAGTCGTCAAGGTTTGATATCTGTTTTTTATTTATCTCCATTATAACGTCACCGCTCGTAAGCCCAGCTTCTGCAGAAACACTTCCGGGACTAACATTGGTAATAACTACCCCATTTGAATCCTCAAGCCCTAGTTTACTTTCTACTTGCGGCGTTATCTCTTGAACTATCAATCCAAGGTTTTTTTCTAGATCATTATCTGGAGCAATACTGGACACCTTCTTACCGTTTTCAGGTAGCTCACCCAACTTGATATTTAGTGTTTTCTCTTTACCGTCTCTAACTACTACGAGTTTAGTCTTTGTTCCAGGAGCATAACTAGCCACTAGTTTAGGAAGATCTGGCATATCTTCAATCTTATTTCCGTTTACTTGAACTATTATATCACCTCTTTTAACTCCAGCTTTATCCGCCGGCCCGCCAGAGGTTATGTCTGAAACAAGTGCTCCACTATCATCTTTGAGATTAAGACCCTCAGCTATTTCAGGAGTTATCTGCTGAACATAAACACCAATCCATCCCCTTACAACCTTACCATCGTTTCTAAGCTGCGAGACTACGTTCTTGGCCATATTCACAGGAATCGCAAACCCAATGCCCTGACCACCTGCAATAATTGCTGTATTAACTCCTACAACTTCTCCATTAAAATTAAACAGTGGCCCTCCGCTATTGCCAGGGTTAATTGCAGCGTCTGTCTGTACAAAATCATCGTATGAACCCAGGCCCAATGACCTACCCTTTGCACTGATGATCCCTGATGTGACTGTATGACCGAGACCAAATGGGTTTCCTATTGCTAGCACCCAGTCTCCTATCTCCAAATTGTCTGAGTTGCCAAATTTAACAGCCGGTAATTTTGTCTTTGGTTCAATTTTTAATAGAGCAAGATCCGATTTAGGGTCTGTCCCTATGGTTTTGGCTACATAGCTGTCGCCATTTTGTAGTATCACTTTAATGTCTGTTGCTCTTTCAACCACATGATTGTTTGTGATTATGTATCCGTCTTCGCTAAAGATAAATCCTGAACCAAGTCCTTTTCTTTTAAACTCTCTTTGAGGCGCATCACCAAAGAACTTTTCAAAAAAATCATCAAATGGATCATCTCCCCTTTCACCAAATGGGGAGCGAAATTGACGAGGCCCAGATTTGGTTACACTTGTGGTACTAATATTCACAACTGATGGGCTTAACTGTTTTACCAAAGGTGATAATGATTTAAATTCGTTTGTTTGCGCGTTTACATTTAGTCCTAAACCCATGAAAATGATAATTGGTATAATTAAAACTCTTGCCATACTTCTCATTAAATTAATACCTCCAAAACAATTATTTAACCATGCTTGTCCAAGAACAAATCTAAAGCTCTATCAACATTTTTAAAGGATACTAACTAAACCCAGAATTTCTATAATAAAATTATAACCTAGATCAAAGCCCGGCTGATGGATGGTTAGTATAAGTAATTTGAAGCGAACAAGAGTTAGAGGGGCTCTTTGAGCATGCTGTCCCAGTAACGAACATGAAGCTTATTAGAATAAAAGCGCATTAGAAAATCTCTTGCGGAAGAAATAAAGCGGCTGTCTGCAAATGCAAACTTGCCCATCATTCTAGACTGGTCTTGTATCTTATCCACTCGGGCGCGTCTTCTGGACATATAGATATCAAATGCCTGCCCTATATACTTTGAGTCTGCCCTAGAGAGCTCATCAGCAAGCACCGCAGCGGATTCCATCGCCATTGATACTCCGCCTCCTGCTGTAGGCAGTATAGCGTGGGCAGCATCTCCAACTAGAACTACTCTTCCCTTGTGCCATTTTTTCATTCGTAAATCGTTATAGTATCCGTGGAAGATTTGATTTGGATCTTCTAAGCCTTCTAGTATTTCGGGAACAAGCCCGCCAAAATCATTAAAGTTCTCGTGAATTCTATCTATTCTAGTTTCAACTGGGTCAATATCTTGCGCATCTTGTCTGATGCTTGTAAAAACTGATAACCGGCCCTTTGTCGGCCATATTCCAAAGAATTTGCCGGTTCCCCAGTATTCTGCAATTTCCTTTATTTTTGCAACATTAGGGTTTACCCAAAAGCTCCACCCTGTCATTCCGCTGTAAGTGAGCGGAACGTCACCAAAAACAAGCTGCCTTGTTTTAGAGCGAACCCCGTCACATCCAATAACTACATCAAAAGTATCTTGGCTTCCGTCATTAAAAGTCACATAGACCTCATCATTCGTCTGCTCAATTTTATCAACTGTAGTGTTCATTCGGATGGAATCAGGGTGAACGGCTTTTTTAATAACCTCAATCAAATCTGGCCTGTAAGTGCTGAGCATCGGACCATATTTCTCGGTTACATCTTTAACCGAATAAGAATGTATCATTTGGCCTTTTTTGTCTGAAACATTATATGTTGTGAATTGAAGACCTACGTCTAGAAGCTCTCTGTATACTCCAAGACCTTTTAGTATACGGCTGCCAGAAGGCCACAGAACAATTACATAGCCTACTGCGCCGTATTCTGGAATGCGCTCTACTAAAGTAGGCTTAAAGCCCCTTTGCTGCAGGAGCGCCGTAAGCGTAAGACCTGCAATTCCACCCCCTACGACCAAAACTCTCATTTCAGGGCCATATCTTACAGGCAGGCTATATTTGTCAGTATTTACAGATTCCACTATTACTCCTCATTAGTCATTACCATCATAACAATAATATATTAATCATCGGTGAAATTTAAACCCATATTCTTGTGAATTAGTATACCCCAAACTATAGTTGGTTAAATATTAGTATTTGGGAACTTCTCCGGTGGTTTCCATGGAGATTTCAAGCTCGAGTCCATCAGGGTCAAGAAAATGATAAGCAAGGGGCTTTCCGTCTTCCCCCATTTTTACCTCGATAAACTCGATTCCTTTTTCAGCTAGAGCTTGGCTTGATTTTTGAGCATCAGCAACTGCAAAAGCAATGTGGTCTACTGCTTCTAAGTTATCACCAGCTTTAGTTGATCGGCTCTTATTCTCGCTAAGTGCGACTAAGGCTTTGGAGCTTGTGCCAAGAAAACTTTTTTTCTCACCGCCGGATGACCTGCCATCTAAGATCAATTTTAACTCTAAAACCTCGGTATAGAATTTAATTGACCGGTCCATGTCACTTACAATTATGGCAACATGATCAATCCCCTTAATCATCTCCCCTTTACCTATTAATTTATCAAAAAGCCCCATATAGACCTCGAATTTAGTTTTCTCTGATCTTACTAACCAATATCCAGCCCACTATTGCCACAATGAACAAGATTAATATACCCATAACCCAATAGCTGCTTGATATAGAATGGATCATGCTTGGCTTAACATCAATAACTCTATTGAAAATTGGGTATCCGTCATTTAAAAGCGCATTCTCAGACCCAATAGCAACTGATAGAATTAAAGACCTTCTACCCTCAGTATCAGGTATAACCTCCCACTGCCAGATAGATGGGGAGTTTTTCTCTAATTTTTTTACTTCCAGCTCTGAGTCAGATACAGAAAATCCGCTTCCGCTTAGTACTAAGCCTACGTTATCTCCTATCTGGCTTGAGTCTAAGTCTTTTGATATCGATTCTATAAATGCGTAACTGACCTCAGCCTCTATTTCATAGCTCTCTCCAAGCTGCATTTGTTTTGGTGTAGTAAATAGTATTGAGTTTGCGGTGTTTCGTCTGATAGTTTTTTCAAGCTTATCTAAAATGGCGGATAGTGGTTCTGACTGGGTTTGAGGAGTTGGTTCTTGAATATCATCTATATCAGACTCAGTGTTAGATGGTGAAGTTGAAGCTAATTCCTCTTGTATTATTTCTATAGCTGGGGGAAGCGTCTCTTCAGCTACTGGCTCAGGGACAATTTCAACTATCATATTTACTCTTCTGTTTCGGGCAAGTGCTTCTTCGTTTTCTCCGGCTGCATATTTATCCGTACCACCCTTGCCATAGACTTGTATTCTATCCGGATCAACTCCAAGCTCGAGTAGATAGTCCTTCACAAGCTCTGCTCTTTCTTTTGAAAGCCTCAGATTATAGTCCGCTCTACCTGTGATGTCTGAATATCCTTCCAGGATAATTGTGTAATCTGTCGCTTGTTTTACGCTCTGGATTTTTTGTTTAACTTTCTCTTTGTTTCTAGGACCTATTTTTTCGGTATCAGCTTCAAAATAAACCACAACTACGTCTCTTGTCTGAGAATAGGCGTAGTATCCACCAATAAATGGCAATAACCCTAGGGCTATAAACAATGAGAAGCTAAGAGAGAATTTATAGCTGTTCAACTAAGCAAACTCCACCATGAGATAAATCATACTAGCTCAGTTAGAGCAATATGATGCTATACTAAGTAGACTACACATTAAATGAGTTTTTGTTAATATGATAAATGTCTACAACTAAACCCCAAGCTAAAAAATGCTTTGAGAGCAGTGTATACGAATCTATTTCATCAATTGATAAAGACCAATATAATTCTATTGTAGACCCGGAAAACCCCTTTTTAGAATTTGAATTTTTGCATGCCCTTGAAACATCAGGATGTGTAGGTCCACTAACTTCCTGGGATCCAAGATATATCATTCTGAAGGATAATAGTAAAATAATTGGAGCAATAACAGCTTATAAAAAACTCGATTCATATGGAGAGTACATATTTGACTGGGAGTGGGCACGAGCATTTGAAAGCTCAGGACTAAGGTACTATCCAAAGCTGGTTGTTGCCGTTCCATTCACCCCTGCTACAGGAACACGAATATTAGTGCACCCTGACTATCCCTTTGATGAGTGCGCTGAAATAATGCTAAAGCGGTTAATTCAAGTGTGTATTGAAGAAAACTGCTCATCGACTCATTTTTTGTATTTGACCGAAAAAGAGAATCTGTTTCTATCACAAAAGGGTTTTTTGAGCAGAATAACCCATCAGTATCACTGGAAGAATCGCGATTATACAAACTTTGATGATTTCTTGTGCGATCTTCGTTCAGGAAGAAAAAAACAGATCAGAAAAGAGCGCAGGTCTCTGGGCGAAATAGGGTTGAACATTCAGACTCTCAGTGGTGATGAGATAAATGAAGAACACATGGACTCTATATGGGAATTCTATTTGGACACTCATTCCAGAAAATGGGGAAGTGCATACCTAAACCGGGAGTTTTTTGATCTAATGTTTCAAAACTTCAGGCACCGCCTAGTTTTTATTATGGCCAATGACGGAGATAAATGGGTAGGCGGCACATTCAATGTACATAAGAATGATAGGCTCTTTGGCCGCTATTGGGGCACACTTTATAATTACAAGAATCTTCATTTTGAATGTTGTTTCTATGGATTAATAGATTATTCTATAAAGAAAGGGGTCAAAATTTTTGAAGCAGGAGCGCAGGGAGAGCATAAGTTTTTAAGGGGTTTCGCTGCTGTCCCAACATACAGCTCGCACATGATGCTCAATGAAAATGCGCAAAATGCGATTGGTGATTATCTAATAAGGGAGAGGGATTACACTGATAGTCTCATTACTCAATATAACAGACAATCACCACTAAAATATTTATACGGCAAGTAGAATGGAAGAAAAAAAATTTATCAAACCTGGCGATCTTGAAGGCGATCTCCTAACAGAGGAGAAGCTAAATTTAAAACGGCCCGATATGTACAGAGTCGTGCTTTTAAATGATGACTATACGCCAAGAGATTTTGTTGTTTGGATACTGATGAGAGTCTTTTATAAAGGTGAGAGCGAATCTACCAGAATTATGCTTGAAGCACATACTGCTGGGCAGAGCACAATTGGCGTGTACACTTATGATGTGGCAACAACAAAAATTGCACAGGTAGATAAAATTGCTAAACAGTATGAGCATCCTCTTACATGTATTTTGGAAGTGGAAAGCGGTGGTGAGGAACAATGACATTATCAAAAGAACTTGAAGAAACACTAAAAAGAGCGTTTGAGCAGGCTAAGGTAAGAAGGCACGAGTTTATAACCTTAGAGCATATACTATTTGAGCTTACATATGATCCTGATGCTTCAGATGTTCTTATTGGATGCGGAGTTGACCTGGACAGACTAAGGGACTCTATAGATAACTTTATGAATGAGAGTATGCCGCCTATTGAATCTGAATATTTGCCTGATCCTCAATATTCCGCAGGAAGCCAGTTTGTACTTAGGCTCGCAGCCATGCATGCTGAGTCTGCTGATAAACCGGAGATAAACGGAGGGAACATTCTGGTATCAATGTTCCGTGTAGACGAATCCCATGCAGTGTTCTTATTAAACGAGCAGGGAGTAAACCGCTATGATGTAGTTCGCTATTTCTCTCACGGAAGATCGCAGTTTGAGAGAGAGGAAAGACAAACAAGTATTGCCAAAACAGACTCTGAAGCAGCACCTGAGCAAAAAGATCCACTATCGGAGTACTGCACTAACTTGGTTGAGAAGGCTAGTGACGGGAAATTAGACCCTCTAATTGGAAGAGAGTCTGAAATCGACCGCACTATTCATATATTAGCCAGAAGAAGAAAGAATAATCCTATTTTTGTTGGTGATGCCGGAGTAGGAAAAACAGCAATAGCCGAAGGACTAGCGCTTAGGATTGCAGAGAAAAAAGTACCTGAACCTTTAGAAGAGACTGATATATATGCGCTTGATATGGGCTCACTTACTGCAGGCACCAGATACCGCGGAGATTTTGAAGAAAGACTAAAAGCAATAATAGACTCTGTAAAAGGCGATCAGAAAAAGGTTTTATTTATTGATGAGATTCATACAGTAATAGGAGCGGGCGCTGTTTCTGGCGGAACTTTAGATGCTTCAAATATGCTAAAGCCTGCTCTAGCCAGCGGGGAAATTAGGTGCATTGGAACCACTACTTCCAAAGAATACAGGGGTGTTTTTGAAAAAGACCATGCTCTTGCAAGAAGATTTCAAAAAGTTGACGTATATGAGCCCAGCCAAGAAGAATGTTTAAAGATACTTCAGGGCCTAAAGAAATATTATGAAGAGTTTCATGGAGTAAGATACTCAACCCCTTCGCTTAAAGCCGCTGTTGATCTCTCTGCTAAATATATGAACGACAGAAGGCTACCCGATAAAGCAATTGACCTTATTGACGAGGCCGGAGCTGATGTAAAGCTCAGAAAATACGATTCAGATACAAAACAGGTCACTGTAAAAGATATTGAAGCACTAGTAGCAAAAATTGCCAAGATACCAACCCGCACAGTTAAAGTAGATGACAGAAACAGGCTTATGACTCTGGCTGGTGATCTCAAGAAGGTAATTTTTGGACAAAATGAGGCGGTTGACAAGTTAGTAACTGCTATTCAGATGTCTAGATCCGGTCTTAGTGAACCAAACAAGCCGGTTGGTAATTTTATGTTTGCCGGACCAACGGGTGTAGGAAAAACTGAGCTTGCCAAACAGCTTGCCGAGGCAATGGGTATTGAATTTATACGCTTTGATATGAGTGAATATATGGAAAAGCACACCGTCTCTCGCTTGATTGGTTCGCCCCCAGGTTATGTTGGCTATGATGAAGGCGGACAGCTAACTGAAGCTGTTCACCAAAATCCTCATGCTGTGCTTCTTCTTGATGAAATAGAAAAGGCTCACGAGGATATTTACAACGTATTACTACAAGTAATGGACCACGCGACTCTGACAGACTCAAACGGTAGGAAAGTAGACTTTAGGCAAATTGTGCTCATTTTAACTACCAATACAGGCTCAAGAGAAAGCAATCAACGAAGCGTAGGCTTTGGAAAAGAAGAATATGAGGACAAGAGCGCACAGGCAATTGAGCGCTATTTCAGTCCCGAATTTAGAAACCGCCTGAATGCGACTCTGCATTTTAACTCGCTAAGCAAGGAAGTTGTTGAAAGGATTGTGGATAAGATGGTAGGACAGCTTGCAGATAGGCTAAAGGCCAAGAAAGTAGTGCTTGAGCTTACAGATGAAGCAAGATCATATATTGCGGAGCAGGGCTACGATAAGCAGCTTGGAGCAAGGCCAATCCAAAGACTTATTGATCATGAAATTGCGCAAAAGCTCTCACAGGAAATATTATTTGGTAATCTGACAAGCGGCGGCGATGTTAAAATTCTAATTAACAAAGAAAAAGAACTCGATTTTGAAATAAACCAAGACTAAAAAGGGGCTATAGTCATGAGCTTAGCTAAACTGTCTTTACTAATTGTTATTCAAATTACATTTTTCATTACTGGACTTAATTTAGCACAGAGCGCTCATGCTCAGAGCAAATCCAGCGGAAATGTAGTTATGCGTGATATTCAGTCGGGTTTAGACCTGAGAGGAAAAAGTAAAACTGATGTTCTTAAACTAATAGGTCCACCTTGGCAAAAGGACATGACTCCTGTTAAAGCAAGGTATAATGAGAAATGGACCTATAGCTGTGAGAAAAAAAATGGCCTTACCTATGACTGCGTATTTATATATTTTCTTGCAGGCAAGGTGAAGGGCGTCGAGGTTTACTAAATCAGTCCATCCAAAAGCTCTGACATCCGAGAGTTTCTTACTTCCCCGCTTTTGTCATAAACGGCCTTACCGTTTTTATCATATATAATCAGATGCGGAATGTAGTTTTTATAGTGTTTTCTGAGAAGCGCGGTTTGATCTGATGATCTTGGGGAGTCTAAATCGATCACAACAAAATCCACTTGGCCATTATATTTTTCATATAATTCAACAGTTCTTCTTGCCTGACGTTTAGAGTTATAGCACTCTCTATGATAGAAAATTACATATGTTGGCTTTTCGTTACTTATCTTGCCGTCTCTCATATTCTTTCCGGTTATAAGCGGGCCGTCGTTAGAATCACTTGAGTAGTTTAAATCCGGGTTTAATTTTAGGTCTGTAGCTGCAAACACTGCTGTGCTAAGAGCAAAAAAAGTAAATAGTATGGTGATGTAAAAAAATATATTGTTCATATGTGCGGTCACGTTGCTTCTCTCCCTTTTACTATATTCAACTCATAATCTATATACGTGCATGCATATAATGCGGTTTCATATTAATATTAACCTGTATATAATTTGATATGACAATTACTAGATCCGAGGATGGTATATAAATGGCAAGTTCTAAAGTGCGGATAGGCTCCAACATTAAAAATAAAGAACTAATTGATATTAGGCGGCAAGAGTTAGTTAACGCTGCAGTAAAGCTCTTCGTAGAAAAGGGGTTTCATAAAACTACAGTTAGAGAAATCGCTAAGGAATTTGGGATGAGTATGGGCTCTCTTTATGATTATATAAGGACTAAAGAAGACATTCTGTTTTTAGTTTGCGATCATATATTTAAGAGTGTAAGCGACAAAATCGAGTCATCAATGAAGACAGAAACAGACACTAAACAAAAGCTTATAAATGCCATGCATGATTACTTTACTATTATTGACAGTATTCAAGACTACACGCTCTTATTATATCAGGAAACTAAATCTCTTAAGCGTAAAGATAGGAACTATGTGTTGTCTGCTGAAATGGAGCTTACAAACATTTTTGAAAGAATAATCCTACAAGGAATTAAAGAAAAAATTTTCAAGGCAGATAAAAGAACAGCGAAAGTAGTAGCAAATAATATCATGGTACAGGGGCAGATGTGGTCATTTAGACGCTGGGTTGCACAGAAAAACTTCTCACTCAATAGTTACATCAAAATTCAAACTGAACTAGTTATTAGATCAATTTCATAAACATCTTGACTCGCTGTTTTATGTCTAATATAATTAAAACGAGCAAGCGCTCGGTCGGAATAATGGCAGGGAGGTATTTATATGTCAATTATTAAACTTTCACAAGTGCAAAAAATGGTGCAGGCAACTGCCAAAGAGTTTTCTGAGAAAGAGATAAAACCGGTTGCGGCTATTAACGACAGGGAGCACAGATTCCCTAAAGAAATAATTGATAAGATGTCGGAGCTTGGGTTTATGGGCATGACTGTGCCTGAGGAGTATGGCGGAGGCGGTGCTGATGCACTGTCCTATACAATAGCAATTGAAGAAATATCCAAAGCATGTGCAGCAACTGGAACAATAATGCTGGACCACAATTCGCTCGGATGTGCTCCGATCGTTTCATTCGGTAATGAAGATCAGAAAAATATCTATCTACCGGATCTTGCTACTGGCAAAAAGCTTGGCTGTTTTATGCTCAGTGAAGCCGAAGCCGGATCAGACGCAGCTTCATTGAAAACGACTGCCGCATTAAACGGCAGTCAATATGTTCTAAATGGAGCAAAATCATGGGTAACTAATGGAGCGGAAGCAGATCTTGCTATAGTTTTTGCCGCAACTGATCCTAGTTTAAAACATAAAGGCATTTCCGCATTTATTGTGGATATGAAAAGCCCCGGCCTACAAGTTGGAAAGCTTGAGGATAAGCTTGGGATAAGGGCCTCCAGCACAGCTCAGATATTTTTTGAGGACTGCGCAGTTCCAGCAGAAAATATGCTCGGAAATGAGGGTGATGGATTTAAAGTTGCTCTTCATATACTTGATGCGGGTAGGATTGGCGTTGCCTCCCAAGCGGTAGGCATCGCACAGGCAGCACTTGAAGCATCTGTAAGTTATGCAAAAGAAAGACAGGCATTTGGAAAACCTATATCAGATTTTCAAGGTCTTCAGTTTATGATGGCTGATATGGCCACTAAAGTGGAAGCCTCAAGGTTACTAGTCTGGCAGTCAGCGGTTATGAAAGACAATAGTCTAAAATTTGGAAAACAATCAGCCATGGCAAAACTTTATGCTGCGGAAACGGCAATGTGGGTTACCACTAAGGCCATACAAATCCACGGCGGATATGGATACACCACTGACTATCCAGTTGAAAGATATTTTAGAGATGCAAAGATTACTGAAATTTATGAAGGCACCTCTGAGATTCAAAGAATAGTAATAGCAAGGGAATTACTAAAAGAGATACAATAAAAAAGAAGCCCTTTAGGTTTCCCTAAAGAGCTTCTTTCCTTAAAGAAGGAGGGTATAGGATGTCGTTTTTGAAATTCACTAATTACGATGCATTCTTTCCAAAAAAGGATTCCAGGTAAATCTGATTTACTTTTTTGAAATCGCCTGGGCCCATCCTCTTAGAATTTTAACAGTTATATAATCCCCTACTTTAATATTAGATGCTTTATCATTTGAGGCTGACACATTAAATACTTTGTCATTAGACAGTTTTATGCTCAGAAGACTGTCCGTCTCTCCTGTATTTATTGCTTCTACAGTACCTGCAACCCACTGAGGGCTGCTTTTTTTCTTGTCAGGCGCAGGGCTTGCTTGCGAAGATGTATCCGCTTTTTCAATCAGCTCCGCCCAGCCTCTATATATTTCTACTGTGATGTTGTCCCCGATCTGTAGATTTTTTAACTGCTCCGGGCTTACAGAGATATTATAGTTCTCTCCATCTGCCATTTTTAAACTAATAATAGCGCCGTCTTGATCTTGAAATATTGATGATACCTGCCCGCTCACCCATATAGGCGCTTCACCTGATTGTGTCAGCGCTGGTCCTGCAAATATAAGTACTGAAAGAAATAAAGCCAAAGTAGTTATTGCTCTCATTTTAACACCTCCGTGTGATTTAAACATACCGCCGTACATTGCATTTTAATTTGTACCAAGTGTTAAAGCAATTGTTTTTTAAAGTTGTTTTTAAATATGCTTGCCGCCATGTAAACTATGCTCAAAATGATAATAAAAAGGAAGATGCAATGCCTATATTTATTGAAAAACCCTCGATAATCGAAGCTGCAGGAAATAAGCCCAAAAAGATTGAAGAGTACGCTGGAAGGGTCAATTCTGAACAATCAAATGTTAGTGTTGCGCGCATGACATCACCACAGGGATGGGTTGAGCCCGGGCAGCGCCCAGAATTTGAGGAACTCACGGTAGTACTTGAAGGCACGCTCGTAGTTGAGCATGAAAAAGGAACACTCGAAGTAAATTCCGGTCAGGCTGTCATTACAAAACCGGGTGAGTGGGTTAGATACAGCACCCCTAATGAGGGCGGTGCAAAATATATAGCAGTATGTCTTCCGGCTTTCTCCCCAGATTCTGTTCACAGGGACGATGAATAATGAACAGGAAAACGAAAAAGCGCTGTGAGTGGTGCGGTACTGAACCAATTTATGTTGATTACCACGATAAAGAGTGGGGAGTGCCTGTACATGATGACAGGCTTCATTTTGAGATGATCATTCTAGATGGCGCTCAGGCCGGGCTGAGCTGGATCACTATATTAAAAAGAAGAGACTCTTACAGAGAAGCTTTTGACAACTTTGATGTGGAGAAGGTATCTAAATACTCTGAAAAAAAGATTGAAAAGCTTCTAACCAACCCTGGGATTATTAGAAATAGATTAAAGGTTAATTCTACTGTTCAGAACGCCAACGCCTTTTTGAAAATTCAAGATGAATTTGGATCCTTTGATAGCTATATTTGGCAATTTGTGGGCAATAATACTATTGAAAACAAATGGAAAAAAATGAGCGAGGTTCCAGCTAAAACAGCCGAGTCCGACGCCATGAGTAAAGACCTAAAAAAAAGAGGGTTTAGCTTTGTTGGCTCTACTATATGCTATGCATATATGCAAGCCGCGGGGATGGTTAATGATCACACCGTCTCTTGTTATAGATATGAGGAATTAAAGGCCTAAAATCGGATCAGGCGTTTTCTCTGGCTTTTTTTGCTTTGGTGATAAATGGGCCTTTGCCTTTCTTCTTACCATGGAAATATGAGAGTAGTACTTCTGCATCATGAAAAGGAAGTGTAACGAATGAGAATTTATCAAGAATTTGTATATCTCTTATTTTCTTACTTTTAATCCCGCACTTGTTCTGAATAAAATGTATAAGTTTTTGAGATGTGAGGCCATCTTTTTTTCCTTGGGTTACAAATAGCCTAGTTTTACCTTTGGTATCTACGAGCGCTTCGCCAATCTGAGTGTAATTTTTCTCATCAAGTTCATCTTGAAATGAGTATTCTAGTAGTGCGGCAATAATTTCTTCAGGATTGCTCGCTTCCAAAAGCTCCCGTGACATCTCAACATATTCATAGCGGGGGCTTGATCTAACTATATCTCCGAGAACATTTTTAATTCTTGTTTTTTTTGTATTTATTACATCTTTCACACCCGGCAGTTTTGCTTTGCGTATATCAGTTTTTGTTTCCCTGCTTATATATCTAAGTTTTCGGTATTCCTCAGGGGTAATAAAAGTTATGGCATTTCCTTCTTTTCCAGCTCTTCCTGTGCGTCCTATCCTGTGCACATATGATTCTGCATCCTGTGGTAAGGAGAAATTAATTACATGAGATAGATCATGAACATCTATTCCTCTTGCTGCCACATCTGTCGCTACAAGAACATTTATCATTCTTTTCTTGAATTTTTTTAGAATTTTTTCTCTTTGGGGCTGGGAAATATCACCATGAAGCGCATCTGCATCATAACCCCTTTCTACTAAGTGGTTTGAAATGATGTCTACATCCTTTTTTGTTCTGCAAAATACCAGCCCATAGAACTCCTCTTCTATATCAATTATTCTACAAAGCGCTTCAAATTTATCCGATGCAGAGACTTCAAAGTAAATCTGATCAGTTTGAGTTACTGTAAGCTGCCCTTTGGTGACTTTAAACTCATCGAACTCCCTCATGTGCTCTCTTGCAATCTGCATAATTTCTTTTGGCATCGTTGCAGAGAAGAGCATAGTTCTTTTATGCTCTGAAGTGTGTTTCATTATATTTCTAACATCATCCAAAAACCCCATATTTAGCATCTCATCTGCTTCATCAAGAACCAAAAACGAAATTTTTGCTAATTTTAATGTTCCTCGGTCAATGTGGTCCTGGACTCTTCCAGGTGTTCCGATAACAATGTCAACTCCCTTCTTGAGTGCTCTTAGCTGCTGGTTAATTGCTTGTCCACCGTAAATAGGTATAACTGTAAGCTTCTTTTTTCCTTTAAGTGAATGTATTTCTTCAGCAACTTGAATAGCGAGCTCTCTAGTTGGTGTCAGAACAAGTGCCTGTACATTTGAGGCATGTTCGTCCAAGAGTTCAATCATCGGAAGCCCGAATGCAGCTGTTTTGCCAGTTCCCGTCTGGGCCTGGGCAACTACGTCTTTTGACCCTTGAAGTATTGCAGGAATAGTGATTTCCTGAATCGGTGTTGGTACTTCAAAACCCTTTTTGGTAAGGACTTTAAGCGTTCCCTTGGTTAAACCTAGCTCATCAAATGACAACATCTATTTTAATACTCCCGTCATATATCCAAAGCATTGAAGTATATGATTTTTTAAATTCTTAGATTACCGGAAAGTCACAACATTTAAGTAAAATATTAAAAGTCTAAAAAGTTTTAACCTTCATATTGCTCAAATAAATTTCAATTCTGATTTGAGAAGACTACACCCGATATTCAAATATGCAATAATGAGTGTATTTATTGGTATATAAAAGTAATATCAAATATTTGACAGATACCTATTAAAAATATACAATTGAGAAACTTTCTCAATTGGGATGGGTTGAAGTACAGAATTTATATCTTGATCAACAGCAGGTGTGATGGGACAAGTAATCTCCATAGAAAATATAAAAAAGATAGCACAAGTATTTCATGATAGAGGGTTTAAATGTACCCCTCAGAGGCTTGCTGTATTAAAGGTTCTTCAGGATACAAGAGCGTCTCTATCAATAAATACTATTCATTCAAAAGTTAAAGAACATTTGCCTGACACTGGGCTTGCCACCGTATACAGGTCTCTGGAAGTTCTGGTCGATCTTAATCTAGCTCTGAAACTACCACTTGAAGATGGCTCCCAGAGTTACGCTATAGCGCCAGATGGCCACCTTCATCCGATACTATGCACAGATTGTAAAAAGGTAATTGACTTTGCAGAGTGTCCACTTGATGACCTGGCAAAAAAAATAACCCAAGACACGGGCATAGAGATTAATACACACTTTCTTCAGTTATTTGGTAAGTGCGAGGAATGTCAGAGAGAAATGTCAGAGATGAATAAAGGAGCAACAATCTAAAATGTCTCATCTACATGTACCAGATGGAGTTCTCCCGGGCTGGCTAGTACTCGCAGGATGGGTTCTTACGGCAATATTTCTGGCAATATCGATCTACAGGACGAGAAATACGGACATTAAACGCAAGATTCCACTAATTGGAATAATCTCCGCCCTAATGATCGTCTGCATGACTCTGCCAATTATTCCTATTGCATATCATTTAAACCTCAGCGTTATTGCAGGAATCATATTGGGACCGGCTGTGGCATTTATCTCGATTTTTATTGTGGACATTATCATAGCAATGTTTGGTCATGGCGGCATCACTGTGGTCGGAGTTAATACAATGGTAGTCGGGACCGAGGCATTTATTGGTTACTACCTCTTTCAATTTTTAATAGCTCTAATGGGAAAGAATTCTATAGTGTGGTCATCAGGTCTTGCAGCAGTAATAGCTTTAATAATCAGCACAAGTGTATTAGTAGCAGTAGTTTATTTATCACAGATTAACCCAGAGTTTGTAATCGGTGTCGAGGATGAACACACAGCTGAAGTAATCCCTGAAGAACATATTCCAAAAGAGCTTATTGAGGGGGTTAATATAAAGAGTTTTGCTAAAACTATTATAGTGCTTTTGGCCGTAGGATGGCTTATAGAGGGAATAATTACCGGTTTTGTTATTAAATACGTATCACGAGTAAGACCAGATTTAATTTCTACGCAAAGGGCTTAGGTTAAGAGTATGGACGTTTCAATAATTGATTATTACGCAAATCATGGTGATAGCTTTCTTCACAAGGCAAAACCGTTTTGGAAGATAGTATTCACCACATTGGTTATAGCATCTATTATTCTGACAAACGAGTTGTATTTATTGTTAGGAATATACGTTGCGCTATTAAGTCTTGCATTTTGGACGAGGCTTTCAGTTGTTAAGATAGTTACAATCGCTTTATATCCTGCGTTGTTTGCCCTCATTTTTGCTTTTGCAATGTGGAATGGCAGCTGGATAAGGGCCAGTGTGATCATGCTCAAAGCTCTATCTGCTGCGCTTTGCATGGTGCTTTTGATTGTAACCACACCTTATCCTGATGTATTTAATGTTATTCGTCCTATTATGCCCAGAATAATTGCAGAAGGTCTATTTGTTACATACAGATCAGTATTTATTCTCCTTGAACTTACCGATGACCTTATTAAAGGCTTAAAGGTAAGAGGCGGGCTAACAAGAAGAAGGTATTTTTCCAACATTAAGAATTTTTCATCTGGCATTGGGCTTTTATTGGTGAGAGGATTTGATCTATCTGAAAAGTTCTATGGTGTTATGAATATTAGAGGATACGGAGGAAAAATATCTAGCAGCAACAACAATTTAACATTTACAAAAAATGATCTTATTACAATGGTTATTGGCCTGATGATATTCGCAGCTGTAATAATGACTCTGATTAATACCAACCTACTTAAGCTTAGTGTGTATGTGTTGTTGTTGTCAGTGTGCGCGTTAATTATATCAACAATATATCAGCAAATACGTATTCGAGGATAAAATTTGGAAAATCTCGTACATGTTAGTAATGTAAAATTCAACTATCCTGACGGAACGTCGCTAGTATTTGACGGTGAGGAATTTAACGTCGACAAAAGTGAGCGTGTTGTAATCCTAGGGCCCAACGGCAGCGGCAAATCTACTCTCATATCTCTGCTCCTAGGTTTGCTTAAGTCATCCGATGGCGAGATCCAAGTGCTAGGAGTAGACCCCGGTGCTGACTTTGAGAAAGTAAGAGAGCGCATAGGGGTTTTACTTCAAAATGTGGATCTACAGATTATTGCTCCCAAAGTTTATGATGATATATCTTTTTCTCCAAGAAATTACGGATATAGTGAGGAAGAAATAGAAAGCTTAGTTGATGACATTCTTGTTAAGCTTGAAATAGAGCATTTAAAAGATAAGGTGCCGCACTATATGAGCGGTGGTGAGAAGGCTAAAGTAGGAATTGCAGGAGCTCTGGTTACAAAACCCGAGCTGTTAATATTAGATGAGCCATTTGAGCACATTGATCCTACTTGCAGACGAGAATTAATTGAGCTGTTAAATGATATCAATAGAGAAAATGGGACTGCTATTATTTTATCAACTCATAATATGAACACCGTTCCAATGATTGCAGACACTGTATATCTTATTGCCCAAGGCGGCCGTATTGTATCAAAGGGAACACCCAAAGAAATATTTTCTGAAATTGATAAGCTTGCCCAGTGTCATATCGAGCCCCCTATTTTGGGTTCACTTTTTGAAGAGCTAAGAAAAAGGGGTATTTACATGGAAACCTCGCTTACAGTAGACGAGGCAGCAAGCTCCATTGCAGATGAGATTTTATCAACGAAAAACAAATCAGGTGTGCTATGAAAAGAATAAGAGATATGCACAACAACAAATTATCTAGGGTGTTTTTCACAACTCTTGCGCTCTTATTCGTATTCTCTTTGAGTTTCCATACACACGAACACAGTGATTCTGAATCTTTATCAATACATGCTGAGAGTCATTCTGAGCATTCAGTTAAAGATTGCTCAGCTTGTCTTCTGCAAAGTAGCCTACAAAACCCAAAAACAGGTCTTTTACTTGATAACAATGAACTAGGTTTAATCTTTAGATATAAAGTTATAGAATTTACTCTCACTAATTCCTTCTTTAACATAGATAGGCCATCTAGGGCCCCACCGTTTTCTTAACCCGATCTCTGCAATTGGGAAGGCTAAAAATAGAACTCTATATTGTTTAGAAAATTTCGAACTTTGAAATTCTCATAGGCATTATGTCTATCTAAAACCCAATTTGCAGCTTAAGTTGCAATTCAGATATTACAACTAATTTATTGGAGGTGCAGTATGAATTTAAGTAGAAATTTCTTTGTTATGATGATTATTGCTTTAATTTTATCAGCGCCGCTTAGCCTGCAAGCTCAAGCACAGGAAAGTGGCGAGGTTAAGAAAGAGCTTAAAGAATTAAAGCAGATGATGAAGCAGATGCAAAATAGAATTGAGGAGCTCGAGGAAAAGAATGAGAAACTAGAAAAGCAGGCTCAGCAAAGACCATCTCAAGAGACTATTATTGTTGAAGAAGAGACTGATCTGACGATTATTGAAGCCAAGCCAGCACAAGCTAGTCAGGGGTTTATTGGCAATGCGCTTAATGCGTTTAATCCTCAAATAAGCGTTATAGGTACTTTCGCCGCTGCATATTATTCTCAGGACGAACCTTTTGTATTCGCTGAGGCTGATCCAGAGAATACCGGAGTAAATGTGCAGGAAGTTGAAGTAGGTTTTCAGGGCGTAGTGGATTCATTTTTTAGATTTGATATGTTTCTCTCCTTCAGTACAGAAGGTGTGGAGCTAGAAGAAGCATACGGAACCACGCTATTTAGCTTACCGCTGAACTCACAGTTTAGAGTTGGACGTGCCAGAGCTAAATTTGGTCGAATAAACCAGCAGCACAGGCATAACCAAAATTTTGTAACTCTACCACTACCTGCAGCTCAGTTTCTTGGAGAGCATCTTAACCCAACCAGCATAGAAGCAAACTTCTTGGTACCACTACCTTGGTACTTAGAGCTTAGCGCATCAGGCGGAAGCCCGGATGTTGAAGTACCAACCTTTGCTAGGGACGAAGATGCAAACGATCTTGGAAGACTACTATACGTATTCCATATGGCTAATTTCTTTGAACTATCAGAGTCATTTGGAGTCAATCTGGGAGGCTCGTTTGCAACTGGTGTAAACGGAACAGCCCCTGGAGAGAGATCAAATCTTTATGGAATCGATCTATATGCAAAGTATCGTCCGCTTAAAAATAACCCATACCAAGAGATCATGCTACAGTCTGAATTTATGTACCTAGACGCACAGACTCCTGAGGAAACACTTGAGAACTGGGGTTGGTATGCTGAGCTGGTATATCGTTTCGCAAAAAGATGGAACTCCGGATTTAGATTCGGAATTATCGATACAAACACCCCTGTTACGGAAGAGCCTGAAGAAGGAGATGGCGATGCTTTAGGCATCTTTAATGTAGCCAGAACCGGGGAAGGCGAGGAAGAAGAAGGTATGTTAGGACTACTTGGCAGAACATACAGAATTTCTCCAATGGTTACATTTAGGCCAAGTGAGTTTTCGCAAATCAGAGTACAGTACGATTATCTAAACCAAGACTTTGCTGAAAACCAGCATGCCGTTTTCCTTCAATTCCAGTATGCGATTGGAGCGCATGGGGCACATCCATTCTAATTCCACTAAAAGGAGACAACGATAATGAAAAAACTTCAATCAAAAAATCATTTTATATTAGCAGCAGTCTTTGCTTTCATGACTATATGTCTTGTAGCACAGAGCGCTGTTGCACAGGTGCAGATTGTTACCTCAGTAACAGATTTAGCAGCAATTGCATCAGAAATTGGCGGGGATAAGGTGGAAGTAATAAGCCTTGCCAAAGGTTATCAAGATCCCCACTTTGTGGATGCTAAACCCACATTTGTGACTCAATTAAACCAGGCAGATTTGCTTGTATTTAATGGACTCGAGCTAGAGGTGGGATGGCTCCCTATATTGATTACCGGAGCTAGAAACTCAAATATCACGAGAAGCAATACAGTAGGGCACTACGATGCTTCAACTTCAATCCAAAACAAACTTGAAGTTCCTACTACACCCATTGACAGATCAATGGGAGATATACATCCTGGAGGAAATCCTCACTTCATGCTAGACCCGAGAAATGGAATAGTTGTTGCAAGAGGCATAGCTGCCAGGCTAATAAGACTAGACCCTGAAAATGCAGAGTATTATGAGCAGAATTACAACAACTTTAAAGACACGCTCACTTTAAAAATAAGTGAGTGGGATGCTCAGCTCTCAGCATATAAAGGCACTAAAGTAGTTACATACCATAAGAACTGGACTTACTTTTTGGATTGGGCCGGATTTATACAGGCTGGAACAATCGAGCCTCTACCAGGCGTTCCCCCAACCCCTTCGCATGTAGCGAATATAATTACGACAATAGAAGCGCAGAATATTCCTCTAATTATCTCTGCCAACTATTATCCACAGAAGACTCCTCAAATTATTGCTCAGCAAACTGGGGCGACTTCATTAATATTGCCTTCAATGGTAGGCGGAGAAGAGGGAATTACAACATATGCCGGGCTTTTTGATGTACTTGTAACTGAAATTACATCAGCGCTCAGTTCTAGTGCAGCAAACTAATGATATGGAAACACTGGTTAAGCTAGAAAATGTAGTTATTGGTCATGAGAAACACAGACTATTGGATGCAGTTAATCTTGAGATTAAATCTAATCAGTTCTGGGGAGTTCTTGGTCCAAACGGAAGCGGCAAAACAACACTTCTTAAAACTATATTAGATCTTCTAGCCCCTGTTTCCGGAGATGTGGCTATAAACGATGAGATAGTTTTTGGTTACGTACCTCAGAGCGAGAAATTTGATCCCATCTTTCCTATCTCTGTATTTGAGATAGTCTCGATGGGCAGATATAGCAGGCTCGGACCAGGAAGAAAACTATCCGACGATGATATTAAAATTATTGAAAGATCAATGAAAAGTGCGGGAATAGAGCATCTAAAAACCCGCACTTTCAGATCTCTTTCCGGTGGAGAAAAGCAGCGCTCACTTCTTGCACGCGCGATAGCGGGTGAGCCAGATTTACTTGTGTTAGATGAGCCAACCGCATCGGTTGATATAAAAGGCGAAACAGAGATTATGCAGCTTGTCAGAACTATCCAAAGTGAAAGAAAACTCTCAGTTCTCATGGTCAGCCACTTTCTGAACATAGTTTCAGAGTACTCAGATCATCTAATCTTGATTGATAAAGACAGTAATATCTTCCAAGCAGGTGACAAAAAAGAGATATTGGAAAAAGAAGATCTAGATAAATTCTTCGGGCTTAGCTTAAATCTAAATTAATCAAACAAACATATGGAGATATTAAAGCAATTTATTGATAGCTTCTTTTTATGGCGAGACCCTATGATTGTAGGTGCTTTCACTGGCGCTATCTGCGGATTTTTAGGGGTATACGTAGTACTTAGAAGAATAATATTTGTTAGTGCTACGCTTACGCAAATTGCAAGTTTCGGTGTAGCTCTATCCTTTTATTTTGAGGCTTTAGGTTTAGCAGTTTTCTCAAGCCTAATTGGACCGTTTGCGCTTTCGCTAATTTTAACCGCCCTTGCAGCAGCATTTTATGCATTAAAAAGAGAGTTTTCCAGAATAAGCCGCGAAGGCGTAATAGCCTTTGGCTTTTTACTGGCCTCTGGGGGAGTAATTATACTAGGGGATAAAATCTCCAGAGGTGCCCATGATATTGCAACAATTCTGTTTGGTAGCGCCGTAGTAGTAGATCCAATGGATGTATATATTATCCCAGGTGTTGCATTATTAGTATTTATTATCCATTTGATATTTTACAAAGATTTTATATTTGTCTCATTTGATACGGAATCAGCAAAACTTTTTAATTATCCCGTCAGGAGCTTAAACACACTACTTCTAATTACTGTAGCGCTTGTGGTTTCTGTTGCAACTAGAGCCTTGGGAGCTCTACCTGTTTTTGCCCTTTTGGCTCTACCGCCGCTAGCGTCCCTGCATCTTACTGAAAATTTAAAGCTCGTTTTTATATTCTCTATGATAATTGGAGTCCTCTCAGCAACTCTTGGATACTTTTTCTCTTTTGTTTTATCAATCCCGACTGGGGCCTCGATTACGGTATGTGCATCAATGTTCTTTATACTTGCTATATTATGGAGGGAGATTAAAATCTCAATATAACTATGAATATTAAATTATGCACTTTTGTTATTACCTTTATCATTTTAATTAGCGGCTGTGGCCAGTATAAGAAAGTTGCAGATGAACTTTCCTTTCTGCATCCCGACGAATTTCAGTGCACAGTATTAAGAGTAGATAGCGGAGAGAAATTCCTCTGTGAGCTTCCTGGACTGGACTATGAAAATATTAGGATAGTTGGTATAACTGTTCCAAAAGATAAAGCCCAAGAAGCTAAGGAATATTGTAAATCCATTTTAAAACGGGGCACACTGATTAAGATAGAGCCTGGAGCTCAGACTAGGGACAGTAACGGTGATATTCCGGCTTATGTATTTTTACCAGGCAATAGAATGCTTAACCTTCTTCTTGTTGAAAAAGGCTTCGCAGAATTGAACGTGGAAGAAATTACTAAATACAAAGGGCAATTTTTAGAAGTAAGTGAACAGACTGAAACTATTATAATTGAGGAAAATGATAGTATAAGGGACATTATAACTAAGTAACATTCTCAAGCGGTATTGCTTCATCAACTAAAAGTATTGGTATTTCATCCCTTATTGGATAGAGCAGTTTTTTATCATATTTTTGTATCAGCCCGCTTTGAATTTTCTTATCAACTTTTTGATTAATTCTATTTAGTAGCTCACCTTTCTCAACCAGGGAATTTATCTTTTCCACAAGTTCAGTATCTGCAACCACCAAGTCTTGTTTCGTTTCGGGGCAGGCTATGATCTTAAGTAGATCCTCACTAATCATTTATGTCTCCGTATCAATCAATTTACTCTTAATAAATTTTAATTGGATTAGAACATATGATAATTTAGAATACATAACATAACAAATCCTAAAAGGAGTATATAAAATGAGAATACCGATAACATTGTTATTATTTACCATAATTGCACTAGTAGCGATTGTTACCGTGGCATGCAAACAAACCCAGGAACCGGCTCAAGATAATCAAGTTGTAGAGGAAACTCAGATATCTGATCAAACCCCGGAGGCTTCTGTGGAGATAGTAGCTGGAAAAAGATCTCCAGGTTTCTCCGGTGCTAAAGCACGTTTCACCAATCTTACAGATGGCGAAGTTCTAAAGAGCAATGAGCTTTCTGTTGTAGTAGATGTTGAAAACTACCAGTTAGGAACTCAAACAAATACGCCAAGAGCCAAAGAGATTGCAAATTCTGCTCAAGGACAGCACGCTCATATTATTTTGGATAATGACCCGTACTTCGCGGATTATGAAGCGGGAGTACCTTTTGATATTGGAACATTAGATGAAGGCGCTCACACCCTGATCGTATTCCCTAGCCGCTCGTACCATGAAAGTGTAAAGGCGGATGGTTCAATAGATATAGTAAATTTTTATGTTGGAAAGCAACAAGGCGAGTTTATGCTCGATGAGTCTAAGCCGAACGTTATTTATAGCCGTCCTAAAGGAAAATATGAAGGCAAAGATGCTGAAAAGATTATGCTCGATTTTTATTTGATTAACGCTGAACTTGGAGATGATTATCAAGCTAAGTATACAATCCGCAAAGACGAAGCCGATGCTACTGAATACACTATTACTATGACTGAATGGACCCCTGCATTTGTAACAGGACTTACTTCGGGAGACTATATAATTACTTTACAGCTACTTGACGGGAACGGGAATATTGTGGAAGGCCCGTTTAATAATACAGAAAGGAAAATTACAGTTGCAACTGAGTAAAAACTGTAAATAGTCAATAATAAAGGGGAGATAAATCTCCCCCTTTCTTTATTATCATATTGTTTAAACGCAGTTATTTGTTGCTTTAATCCTTATGGCATCATTTATTGAGTGATGCTTTTTAAATCTAGATCCTATTGGGTAGCATCTAGGTCCGTATCCACGATATCCTGGACGTCCTGCCCCTTGTCCATCATCCCCTTAGCGTCCTGACCTTTATCGACCATGTCCTTGGTGCCTTGGGCTTTATCCATCATATCCTGCCCTTGCTGCATGGCGTCTTGGCCCTGTTTCATCATGTCCTGCCCTTGCTGCATAGCATCCTGGCTCTTATCCATCATACCCTTGGCTTCTTGCCCTTCGTCCACCACATCCTCGCCTTCTTGCATTGCATCTGTGGCTTCATCTACAGTATCAACTTGGTCCATCATGTCTTTGGCATCCTGACCTTTATCGACCATGTCCTTAGCATCTTGGCCTGTATCCATAACATCTTTGCCATCTTGCATTGCATCTGTGGCTTCATCTAC
>JBCCIH010000002.1 GCA_039028315.1 Thermodesulfobacteriota bacterium
AAAAATATTAGCAAGGTAGAAAAGGCAAGTATCAAATACACTAAGAAGAAGTAACATTGTCCCTTAGCCAAGCATGTAGCGGCATCATATCTTTAAAAAAACCATATGTATAGTTTAGAAAATCCTTAGAAGTAGCTTCTTTTGGAATTGGTCCTTCGAGGTAAAAATATAGGCCGTTATGCAAAAGCAAGTCTGCATTTGGATTCTCAGGATCATAGCCCCTAGGTACTCTTTTATAATGCGAACCCCCAAGGGTATATTCAGAATTCTTTGCAATCTTCTTTAGTATTTTGGAGACCTGCGCGCCTTTTTTAGGATCACTAACACTATCTCGGTATGACTTTGTTAGCTCTGAAGGTAAGGAATATAACCCTCCGGCAATTAAAAGCTTAGATTTATCAAATTGAATATAAAATCCCGGATTACCCAGCTTTTTAAGGGGCCCCTCCCAAAGAAAAATACCTAAATGTGTTTTATAAGGAGTTTTATCCTTGCTGAATCTAACGTCTCGATAAATTCTAAATATGGATTTATCCACTTTTGGTGTCGCAACAATTTTTGGACACATTGGTTTTAAGAGCTCGCCCATCTCCATTATATAGTCCTGGGCAGGCTCCATTACATTTTTTTCAAAAACCTCCCTGTTTGCTTCAAACCACTCTCTTTTGTTATTATTTTCAAGGTCCTTAAAGAACTTGAAAGTGTCTTTAGTAAACCCGTTAAAATTTGTATTGTTAGTCATAAAATGATCTCCTCATATAAAGTGAAGCTATAACTCTTTACCAAGGTTAAAGGTTTTAAGTGGAGTATAAATTGATCCTTTTGGATTGAGCTCACTCTCAATTGCTGTGATTCTGTTCAATTCAAAGTGAGTTTGTATAATATCTTTACAAGAATCAATCCTAATTTTATTCTTTACCCGTCCAATAGTAATATGGGGTGTAAATTTTCGTTCCTCTATCTCAAATCCAAGCTCGGAAAGCTCCTTAGTCAGTTTGCTGTGAAAGATAGAGAGATGTTTATTCTCAGACAAACCTATATATAAGACTCTAGGGTTTCTAAGATTGGGAAATGCTCCAAAATTTGTGAGATGAAGCTGAAAGGGATCATGATCATCTATAAGATTATCAAGCATAGTGGTAATTTGTTCTAATTTGCCCTCTTGTATTTTTCCAAGGAAGTTCAGAGTCAAATGCAGTTTTTCTGGTTTCTCCCACTTAACCCCTTTTATATCTGCTTTGATAGAATTAATATGGGAAGTTATTTGATCGCGGATACTTTCCGGCAATAATGCGGCGATAAAAATCCTCATTTATTTATCACCTAAGATTGGGCCAATGCTTACTTACACCAGGTGGGGAAACGCTTGCCCCCGCCTTGACTTAGGCGCACTTGGTTCTCGCCATTAGCGTACATGAGATATATGTCCCTAGCGCCCTGCTTAGTTGATGTAAAGGCAATGTAGTAACCATCTGGAGACCAAGACGGGTTTTCGTTTCTTCCGCCGCTTAAGGTAAGTCTGCTCTGTCCGCCTCCACTTGGGTCTATGGTGTATATATTTGTTCCACCGTCTACCTTTACAAAAGCAATCTTATTTACCTCTGGATTGGGAGACCAAGAGGGGTCTGTGTTATACCCGCTAGAGGTAATTCTTCTGGCTGCACCGCCGTTTGAACTCATAACATAAATATTAGGATTTCCGCTTCTATCGGATACAAATGCTATCCGGCTGCCGTCTGGGGACCAAGTTGGGGATATATCAATAGAGCCAGAGCGGGTTAGGTTTTTCGCGCCGCCTTTAAGATTTGATACATATATGTCACCATTTGAGCTAAATGCAAACTGATTTCCGCTAGGTGACCACTCAGGGCTCTGCTCAAGTTTAAATGCCTTTGTAAGCCTCTTCTCTCCTTGCCCTAGGGTGTAGAGATAAAGATCCTGATCCCAAACATTATCGGAATTAAATAGGATCTGCCTTCCATTAGGTGAGCAGTCTGGAGACATCACAAGTGCGTTGTGCTTAGTAAGCTGTTGTTTATTGGCCCCGTCATAATCCATGATGAAAAGATTCCTATTTCTTTTACTACCTAACACAAACGCTATTTTAGATGTGAAAAAGCCTTGTTTCCCGGTCATTTGCTTCATCGCGAGATCTGCAAATTTATGTGCTGCCTCTCTTACCTTACCGGGAGTTGCAACATAGGTTCTGCCAAGTATCGGTCTTTCTTCTTTTACGTTATAGAGCTGAACAGCAAATTTGATTCTATTTCCTTCTGTCTGATATTGACCTGCGATCAGATAGTCTGAACCGTTGTCAAAGATGCTCTGAAAATTAATATTATTTAAATCACCGCCCAAAGCGCCTCCTCGACTTACATCAAACAAGGCAGCATTTTTTAGATCATTTCTAACTACGTCAGCAAATTCCTTACCCTTGGCGTTAGGAGCACCTAAACTTGTGAGCTCAGGAACATAGACGGGGATTCTTTGAATAATAGGCCCAGTGACATCAGGCAGCTTGATCTGTGAATAAGAAACAGTGCTAAAACCTAGAAATATTGCAAATGTTAGGATTAATAATCTGATGGCCATAAAACCCTCCGTTATATGCTCAATTTAAATGTAATTGTGATGATACTTAGAAATAATTTAGCCTATGGAAAAGCTAAAAACTAGCATAAATGTTATTGATCTAAAATGAACTACTCTTCGAGCTCCACATTCCAGTAAGAAATATCTACAAAGTTTAAAAACGGCTCCCATTCTTTATACCTTACAGCTTTTATATATATATTTGAGAACGGATCCCAAAGCGGTTTTTTAGGTATTGTCTTAAGCTTCATTCTGGCCTGAGCAGGAGTCCTGCCGCCTTTTTTGCGGTTACAAGCAATGCAGCAGCAAACCACGTTATCCCATGTGCTTCTTCCGCCTTGAGAGCGGGGCACTACGTGGTCAATTGTGAGCTCTGAGCGTGAGAACTGCTTGCAGCAATACTGACAAGTACCAGCGTCACGTCTGAAGATGTTTAGGCGGTTAAATTTAGCCTCTTTTCTAATTACGCCCTCATATCTAACAAGTATTATTACTCTTGGAGTTTTAATTACAGAGCTTACAGTGCGAATTACATCGTCTTTATCTTTAAATTCTGAAATTTGTGACCAGGAATCAAAGTCAAAAGTGTTATATTCAGTGTCTACTGCTTTTGCAATACCTGCGTACAACATCACAAAAGCCCTTTTGACACTTGTAATAGTTACAGGAACAAAATAACGATTCAGAACCAGTACAGGAGAACTTAGCATCTAGTATAGTGAATCTACCTATTCTTTATTATAATTCAAGTAAGATAATGTTAATGTTTAGTTAAGATTATTGCTGAACAAAGGCTTGAAAACACTAGAGATTGAGTTATAACTTTATGCGTTAACATTTTGCGGGAGATATAAATATGAGTAGTTTGTCCCAGGCCCTTATAATCCAGATTGTTATATGCATCGTTCTTTTTGGTTTTCTTTTTTATTTCATGATCAAAAACGCTCAGCTTAAAAAAGAAATCCACTCAAAGATAAAAAATTCATCCAAAGAAAACAGCTTAAAATAAATGTATCCAGAACTAATTAAAATTGGCGATTTTTCAATATCTTCTTTCGGAGTAATGGTAGCCCTTTGCTTTCTAGTGGGATATTGGCTTATTTCACTAGAGACCAAAAGAAAGAAATTAAATGAGAAAGCTGTAAGCAATATGTTTCTGGCCACAATGATTGGCGGCATTGTAGGAGCAAAACTTCTTTATCTGTTCGAGAATGTACCGCTAGGGGAGCTATTAAGAGATCCTATCACTCATCTATTATCAAGAGGCGGGCTTACTTTCTACGGCGGGTTTATAGGAGCTATAATACTTGTTTGGATCATTGCTAATAAGAATAAAATAAGCATGTGGACTGTAGGAGATTTAGCGGCTCCAGCTCTTGCACTTGCCTATTCCATTGGACGAGTCGGCTGTCTTTTAGTAGGTGATGATTACGGAATACCAACTGATCTGCCTTGGGGTATGGCATTTCCTAAAGGGCTTCCTCCGACCACAGAAACTGTTCATCCAACACAGATTTATGAAATTGTGATAATGTTCTTTGCGTTCTTATATATCTGGAAAATAAGGACTAAAGTAAGACCGGCAGGATGGCTGTTTTCAATCTATCTAATAATTGCTGGGCTCGAAAGATTCTTCGTTGAATTTGTACGAGATACCACCGAAAGCCCGATCCCGGGACTATCTGTTGCACAGGTAACAGCGCTTGGGCTTATTGTAGTAGGTGCTGTTAAGCTTTATAGATTAAGATCATCAGGCCAGCTATCAGATCCTGATCCCGAGCCGCCTAGAAAACGGGCAAAGAAAAGAAAGGCCTAGCTCCTTTCTAATTTTGAGCCCTTGGGTATCTTTAACCACCATGTCTAAAATTACGACTAGAGACATAATACTTGCTTCGCTCACAGGCGTGTTATATCCGCTTAGTTTTATGGTCCCTTTTTTAGGCTTTACAGCGTGGGCGCTTTTAATACCTCTTTATTGGTCAATTGCAAAAAGAACCCCTTGGGGCGCGTTTAAGCTGGGCCTTCTTTCAGGAACAATCGCTAACTTTATAGGAACGTACTGGCTAGTTGGAACACTGACAAGGTTCGGCGGATTCCCAATACCTGTGAGTTTTGTTTTTATAATCTTTTTAAGCGCATACGCTGGGCTTGCGTTTGCAATATTCTCTTACATAACAACCAGGCTCGGACTATTTAGAAAACCAGGCTACCTGTCAGTGCTTTTAATTGCATCTATTTGGACATCAATTGAATATCTCTTCCCATTCCTTTTCCCCTACGGCATAACGAACTCGCAAGGCCATTATCTGACTATTATCCAGATGTATGATCTCTTTGGCATTTATGCCCTAAGCTTTGTGATTGTGGTCGTAAACGTAGCGCTTCTAAGAATAGTAAAGAGATTTACACTAAACGCGCTTCTGCCAGCACCTGAGTTAATTCTCTCTGCAACTCTTATATTTTTAGCTCTCTCATACGGGTATTTCAGAATACTTCAGGTCGATGTAGATATACAAAATGCGCCTAAGCTCAAAGTGGGCATGGTGCAGGCAAACTTCGACTTTTTAGCGAAAACTGAGAATCAGGAACAAATAGTCACAGATAAACATAAAGAGATGTCAGAGCAGCTTAGTGAAGTTGATCTGATTATTTGGCCTGAGACCTCAATCCAAGCATGGTTTTCAAATGATTCTGATTACTTAATTGTTAGGGATGAAGTCGGCGTGCCCCAGATGGAAGGCAAGTACTTTATAGTGGGCGGCATGTCATTTACGCCTAAAGACCCTGAATCGACTGTTATAACTGACGAGAACCTTACCAAGTACAATACCGCCTTTCTAACTAACTCAGACGGGGTCATACTTGAGAGATATCATAAGATTAAACTTCTGCTATTTGGCGAGTACTTGCCGTTCGCTCAGTATTTTCCAGCTATCAAGCAGGTAAGTCCGGCCACTGGGGACTTTACGCCTGGCGATGAGCTTGATCTATTTGTTATACCAGAGAAAGGGGCTAAGATTGCTCCTATAATTTGTTATGAGGATATAATCCCATCATTTAGTCGCCAGTTTGTAGACAAGGGCGCAAATCTGATTGTGAACATTACAAACGACGCTTGGTTTGGTGAGACGATCGCTCCATATCAGCATCTTCTTATATCTATACCAAGGGCGGTTGAGACAAGGAAATATCTGCTTAGATCAACTAATACTGGGATAAGTGCGATTATTGATCCAGTGGGCAGGGTTGTTGCACAGACAGGCAATTTTGTTCAGACCAACCTAGAGGGTGCAGTAGCACTAATGGATGGACCTAAAACACTCTACACCAGAGTCGGTGATGTATTTCCAATAGCAGCAACTATTTTTTGGATAGGGTTTATTGCAGTACAAAAGTTAAGAGGAAAGAATTTGCTTTAGAGCAGTTAAAAATGCATCATTCTCATTAGGTGTTCCGATTGTTACACGCATGCAGTTCTCGAGCCTTCCAGGTCTGTTGAAGTTCCTTATTAAAATGTCTCTTTTCACTAACTCATTAAAAAGCATATCAGCGTCTTGAGCTTTAAAGAATATAAAGTTTGCATCGCTTGGATATGCCGTTAGATCATCCAGCTCTAACATCGCACTAAATACGCGCTCTCTTTCTTTAATAATGAGCTGAATATTCTCAGTTACAAACTCATGATCATCTAAAACCACTTCCGCGGCGCTTTGGCTGAGCGAATTAATGTTATATGGGTAGCGAACTTTATTTATCTCTTTTGCTATCTGTTCTCTCGCAAAAAGTATCCCGATCCTAAGCCCTGCAAACCCTACCTTTGATAAGGTCCTAAGTATGATTAAGTTCTCGCATTCTTTTACGAGCGGCAAAAATGTATAGCCGCTGAAATCAGAATACGCTTCATCCACAACAACAATCCCTTTGGCCGCGCTTATAATCTCAGTGATTTTGCCAGCGTTGTACATATTGCCTGTGGGGTTATTAGGTGAAGCAAGAAATATTAAGTCGGGATCATTCTCTTCTATGATTGATAGTGTTTCATCCAGATCTATATCGAATTTATCATCTAGAGGTATCTCGATGACCTCTGCCCCCATGGCAAGCCCGGTGAGTTTATACATAGAAAATGTTGGAGAAGGACATAAAATCTTCCCTGAGCCATTTGCAAGAGTAGTTATTAGCATACCTATTAGCTCATCTGATCCGTTTCCGAGCAATATCCCGTCCTTTGAAAACTCAGTGACTTTGGAAATCAGCTCTATAAGCTTGTGAGCCTCAGGATCGGGGTATCTGTGTATAGCTAGATCGCTTATGGCTTTTTCAACTTTGGATTTTACTGAATTAGAAAGCTCAAAAGGGCTTTCATTACCGTCTAATTTAATTTTGCAGTCAATCGCCGGAACGTGGTAAGGAGAGATCTCTCTTATTTCGGGGCTTACACGCGCCTCTACGATACCAAGTTCTTCAGACTTTGATTTTTTATCTTGTGAGCTCATTTTATTAGGGAAGAATACCTATTTTCTAACTTTAACGGAAAGAGCATGCGCCTCAAGCTCCTCGCTATAGGCCAAGTTCATTACAGAGTCGCTAAGTTTGTCAAAACCTTTCTTAGAGATTGATATAACGCTCGGCATCCTTAAAAAGTCATACACGCTAAGAGGTGAAGAGAACCTTGCAGCCCCTCCTGTGGGTAGTACGTGGCTAGGACCCGCTACATAATCACCAAATGCTTCTGTGGACATCCCACCTAAGAATATTGCGCCGGCGTTGTTAATCTTTTTAAGAAGCGCTTTAGGATTCTTAACGCATAGCTCAAGATGCTCAGGAGCAAGAGCATTTGCAACATTTGCTGCTTCACTGATGCTTTTGACAACAAAAATGCGCCCCTGACTCTTAACAGCCTCACCTGCAATGCGTTTTCTAGTCAGAAGAGAAAGCTGTCTTGTAACTTCTTTTGCCACCTCTTTTGCAAACTTCTCTTTGTTAGTAACTAAAAGAGGAACGGCCATCTCATCATGCTCGGCTTGTGCTAACAGGTCTGCGGCAACCCAGCTTGCAGGTGTAGAGGCATCTGAAATAATAAGAACCTCACTCGGGCCCGCAATCATATCAATATCTACTTCGCCGAAAACAAGCTTCTTTGCGATCGTAACATAAATGTTTCCCGGACCAACAATCTTATCTACCTTGGGTACTGATTCTGTGCCGTGCGCAAGAGCTGATACAGCCTGTGCTCCGCCTACTTTGTATATTGAATCCACCCCGGCTATTGAGGCGGCAACAAGCACTGTTGGATTAAGCTCGCCGTTAGGACATGGAGTCACCAGAACTAGCTCTTTAACCCCGGCCACTTTTGCAGGTATTGCTGTCATTAATACAGTTGAAGGGTATGCAGCTTTACCACCAGGAACATAGAGCCCCGCCCTTTCAATTGGGCGAATAAGCCATCCAAGCTCGTTCCCTAGTGCATCTTTATACATACTTCCTTTGGGAAGCTTGTGCTTATGAAACTCCCTCACTCTTTTAGCTGCTGTCCTCAGATCTGATTTAATTCTGCTTGAAACCTGAGACTGTGCATCTTTAATCTCTTTGGGCGTAACCTTTATAGTCTTTTTTGTAAGCTCTGTCTTATCAAAGCGCTTAGTGTATTTAAATAGAGCCTTGTCGCCGTTTTTTGCCACATCGTCGACAATCTTCTTTGTAGCAGCATCAAGTTTCGGATCCGTAAGGGACGAACTCCTCCTAAGACCCTCAAGCTGTTTTTTTAGATTTCTTTCATTAACTCTTACAATTTTCATGACGGAGAAGGATTATACATCGGAAAATAGATGTTAGAAAGATATCTATTATTATTAGCTATTTGAGATTAATATCGCCCGCTTTTTGTAATTTGGGGTAAACTAAATTTTAAAAGGACATTAAAGTATGAAAATTTATCAATTAGAGCGCAAAATAAATCTCAAAATGGACATCAAAGAGGCTTGGGAGTTTTTCTCAAATCCCAATAACCTACCACTTATTACACCTCCATCACTTAATTTAAAAATTACATCCGAGCTCCCTGATAAAATGTATACTGGGATGATTATTACCTACACCGTTGCTCCCGTAATGAATATCCCTATGACCTGGGTTACAGAGATAACCCACGTTGACGAGCCTCACTTTTTTATTGATGAGCAGCGCTTTGGTCCATATAAGTTCTGGCATCATCAGCACAAATTTACCCAGATAGAAGGCGGAGTTGAGGCAACAGATCTAGTAAACTATGCCTTACCAATAGACCCGCTTAGCCGAATGGCGAATGAGCTTATGGTAAAGAGTCAGCTAAATGAGATCTTTGATTTTAGATCTGAGTATTTGTCTGATCGCTTTGGATTGCTTGAGTAAAGTTTGAAAAAAACGAATACGGTATTAGATTTAATTACCATGAGTGAATCTGTTGTAGACCTAAACAAGTATAAATTGGACCAGATAGATAGTGAACTTAGAAGAAAGCTGGTTGAGTACTCAGAGCGGCCCGAGATACAATCTCAGCTGGGCGAGGCTTTTTATATCTGGAGAAACGATCCTGAGTTTACAAGTGAGGATATAAAAGAAGACCAAATAGATGATCTTACTTTTGAAAAGTTCTTTGACTGGTTCTTGTATGATTTTAAGTTGCTCGATTCTGAGTTAAGAGTGGCCGAGAAATTTCTAGAGGAAGAAGGTCCTAATTTGGCTGCATCTGAAAGGGCACTTATAAAAGACTGGGTAAACAGTGTTCACAGTTTCTTTGAAGTTCAGGATGTAAAACCCGAAGAAAAATGCAAGATAAAAGATTTATTCACCGGAAAAGTTTATGAAGTATTAGATAAGGCTTCATCCAAGCAGATAAAACGAAATGACATAATAGCAGCAAGACCGCTTAAAATAGGTAAAGAACACTACTTTTCAAGCATAGTATCTTTGTACCCCTCCCCGTTCAAAGAGATTATTTCAAAGTTTTTTAACCAGGAGTTAAAGGAATATAGAAAACTATATGGTAAAACTAAATCCAAAGAGAAATATTTAAAAGACTGGGGATATCAAATCGGTGCTTATCTTGAAGAAACCGTAAACAATCCTCATTTTGTAACACCTGAAGGACATGAGTTTGTTTTGGCCACATCAGATTATAATGTGCTGGATTATGAGAAGTGCGTTAAAAAACTAGTGGGGATAAAGTCACTTAAGGAGCTCAGCGATAAAACTGAGGAGCTTCGGGTATTTTCTTGGGAAAAGGCCGGACGAAACAACATTACGGCGACGCTTGAGATTGAGCAAAACAAGCTTCACGTAGAATGCTATTCCATAGATATGCTGGCAAAAGCCCGAGCAAAAATTGAAAAAGAGTGCGGAAGTTTTATTCAACATATACAAGACAGCACAAAGGAACTGGATACATTTATTGATAGATCTTTAGATGAGCCCAAAAAACCAAAGAAATATCCACTCGGAGTTAAAAACAAAAAGGAGCTAGATTCTGAGCTTGATAGACACTACGACGGCTGGATCGATAGTCCGCTCGAAGTACTAGGTGGCATATCCCCAAAAGATGCTCTAAAAACCAATGAAGGAAAGCTCAAATTGAACTCAGTAATTGATGAGCTTGAAATGATTTATGAGCATGCGAAAAAAAGAGGGGAGCCATATTATGATGTTAGCAAGCTTAGGAAAAAGCTTCAGTTAATTTAATTAGCGTTGTAGTCGCTTTTCTTGCCTGTGTACGCGTATAAATACCATATTACAATTGCCATTAGAGCCCCTAGAGAGACTTGAAGCAGAATTAGTGATATTATCTTCAAATATGCAAAATCGGGGCTTACATATCGTATAAGCCATCCTCCAGCAATATCTCCAAGAGCTGAAAGGAAAGATGTCAGAATAAGAATCAATTTCCAAAGGTTGCTGATCTTTGTAAATAGAATTAGGTGGTTAAGCGTGACTAATATTATTGCCATTGCAAAGAAGTGAAAGTGCGCTTCCTCAAGCATGCCCAAGTAGCTTCTGGGCGGCCTAAAATCAGCCTCTGAACCCAGATAATAATTGACTACTGTCTCATAACTAAAACCTATCTGAAGGTATAAAAGAAGGTTTGTAATCCATAGAAAAACGAAAAAGATAACTGTAAAGAGGATAATCAGTTTTAAAAGAGTATTTTTTCTAATATCAGATGAAATGAAAAAGCGCAATTTTTTGATCCTATACTAATTAAGCATACCCTTTTCAGACGCTACTTTATATACAGCTAGAATTTTTCTAGTAGCTTGGGCAAGAGCAACTGCCGTGATTGTAGCTCCTGACATATTAGGGATATCTCTTCCTACTTTTAAGGTGTTATCTGTTGTCTTACCTTCAAAAAGCTGCATCCATTTGTCTCCTGCTTGATAATCGGGAGGCTCAAAAAATGCCAGCACCTCTGTTTGTCTTAAGCTACCATCAGGATTAATTACAAACATTACGGTCTCGCTCCTGGTCCTGAGGGTATGGGTGTCTATTATAGCATAGCCTATGATATTATCCCCATCTTTGGCTTCATAAATTATATAAAGCTTTGTATCGTTCTTAGCTTTAGCGATTGATTCTATGGTCTTAGATTCCTCTGGGGTAAAAAATATTTCATTTCTTTCAATATCGGTAGCATTTGGAAATACAGTTTGAAGTGCTTCATTTCTTTTCATGAAAACTTCAGCGTGTAACGAATGGGTAAATCCCAGATAAAGAATTGTTAAGATGATTATGATAGATGCTCTCATTAAGTACCTCATATAATAAAACGGGCGCAGAAAGCTAATTCCTACGCCCGTTAATTTTCTATAGTTTAACCAGACTTAGAACACATATCCAAGTCCGAAGTTAAACTGATTATCTCTATTGTTTGCAGCATTATCAAGATACTGATATTCAGCTTTGATCACAACGTTTGGTATAGGTTTGTAATTAAGACCTATTGTTAGATCATCTCTGTCATTGGCTGGGTTACTAGAGAATCCTGATGGTACTTTTGATTGTGTATCATACTGCTCCCATCTTACAAATGGAGCTAGATACTGAGCATACTGACTAGTAAAGTTAGCTAGTGTAAGCACATTATATGCACCAACTACATAGTAACCCCACTGCTCACTACCTACTGAATCATCGCCTTCAAGTCCGTTTAGAGCATTAATCCTTGCTCCATCATCTAGACTTGTGTAAGCAAAGAGTGATCTTGCTTCAAACCCTGCATACTGAAACTGTATGTCAGCCTCATACATCTGGAAGAAGCCGTCAAATTTATCACCGTCAAATTCAGATTCAGGGTTGTCAATTTTCTGGTTTTGACCACTATTTCCAAGCCAAATAGATCCACCGATTGCTACATATGGAACTGGCTGATATTCAACACGGCTCACAAAAGCAACATCGTTAAACAGCGCACGGTTACCTCTAATACGTAGAGATCTGTTATTGTTTGGTCTAAAACCTCTAGCATCAACACTGTTCATTACGTAAGCTCTATAGTTAATTGATCCGGCGTTACCAACATTAAATTCACCAAACGCACCAAGACCATTTTCTCTCCATGTTGTAGGAATAATCTGAGTTTCAACTGAGGGCCTAAATACTCCAAAGAAAGTGGTTGGCTCATGTACCTCATTTATGATACCAAAGGGTGTGAGAAGCAATCCACCTCTTAGGTTAAACGCGGGGTGCAGTAGAAAATCCAAGAGGGCAAACTCTACAGACACCGAACCGCTCTGCCCGTCTTTATTAGCTGAGGTAGAAGCGTGTTCAAACTCAAGTTCTGAGTTAAAGATAATTCTGTCTGTGAATTTATATCCGAAATATAAAACCACTCTAAGTGCATCAACTACGTTATTGGCATCTTCTTTAATCTGACCAACAAGTAGCTCACCATAACCACCGATGGAGAGTCCTTTATCTTTTAGATATACCTTTGATGCTGCTGGTGCAGCTCCGTATACCTGCTCATAAGTTGGGTCTTCGACAACTGATGCAGACTTGATATTGTCAATCTCTTCAGCCAATACACTGATTTTGTCTTCAATTGACTGCATTCTCTCATCAGACATACCAGAGCTCTTTACGTTCTGAAGCTCCTGAGTTACGGCTTGAAGTTTTCTTTCAAGCTGCTCAATCCTCTCGTCCTGAGTTTCTGTTTCATCATCGCTAAGCCTTTGAGCAACTTCGATATTCTGAGACTGTTTAGATTTCTCGTACTCAGCACGCTTCATTTGCTCAGCTCTTTGCTTATTATATTCCGTAAGTGAGTCTGAGAACTCTTGCTGATCCTCAGTTAACTCTGCAGACACAACATCTACAGAAACCCCTATCAAACAAACAAGCAAAAACGAAATAGCAACTATGGACAGAGCCTTAAAACTTAAAAAACTTACAAAACTATTCATCCTATCCAATACCTCCTTTATTTGATACTGATATTCGTTTTCATCCGTAATTTACAAAAAGCATGTTATTTGTCGTCAGCTAATGAGTGAACTGTGTATTTAATTGATTGTTACATTGTTATTCATAGGGAAGCTTGTTTGATGGTACAAACTATTGATTATGAGAGATGAGAATAAAAAGGAGATCGAGCCTCCCTATGAATTTTTGCAACATGCTTTAGAACAGCTTTATCCAATTCGTATTTTCCTATTATCAATGTTAAGAAAAGGAAAGAGGGGCGGCTGGCTAAGGTTATTAGGGCATAGTACTAAAAAAGATGCCGCCCCTCTTTATGGCAAAATTTGTAATATTTCCAAGAATCATGGATTATTGCGCCTGATTTCTGACATATATGTCAGGATAAGTGTTTTCATTGATAGATTTTACTTCTAAGGCTTCAATTATCATTTGGGTCAAACTAATTAAATGCTTTCGTTCCATCCTAAGAGTGATGTTTCCTATTGCTACGTGAAATGAATCACAGCAACTGCACTGCGAGACGTTTCCGATGTTTGAAGATGATAGTGAATATACTTTCTGAGTATCATTGCATAAAACAGCCATTTAAAACCTCCTAGAATATATTGTTACTAACTAATTTATTCCAACTTCTGATATATGTTCAATACTAAATCAATATTGATAATCAATTTCAATTAGATAATACATTATGGATCTAGGATGTCAAGGATTAAAATAAAAAAAGTTTTTTAAGGTATAAAAGTCTGGCTGAGACTTACAATTATTAAGTCTCTTGATCTGCATTTAGCGGGCTCTGGCTGCCATTCATCTATCAATACTTTGGCTTCTTTGATCTGCACATTACTCATGTCGATGCTGATTCGGTTCATAGATTTCTGAGCAAATTGAACTTCTCTCGGCGGTCCATACTTCTCAGCAAGCCCAAACCATTTATAAGCCTCCACAAGATCTCTAGGCTCGCCGCAGCCCTTTTTACAATTAAGCCTGGTATATGGAACACTTCTATGTGCAAAAACTACTCCCATGGTATTTAGCGCCTGTGGTTGAGCCTGATTTGCCGCCCTTATCCACCATCTAAGGGCAGTATCCCGGTTTTTCCTAATTCCTAATCCATCGAAATATAGAAGCCCGATTGCATACTCTGCATCACAATCGCCTCCTCTTGCCATTGGAAGCCACATTTTTTTAGCAATACGATACTCACCCTGCTGGTACCACTTTAGACCAATTTTGTAGTTATCATTCTCAGTAAAATCACTCACCGGATTAGGAAGATCCTCGGTTAGTTCACTACTAAAATCTTTTGTTTGCTGACAGGAAATCATAAATAACAGTGAAAAAAATAGAAATACGATCGATATAGTTTTACTATAAACTCTAGTTTTCATTACATACTCCCCGTTGTGCTCTGAGAAAAAATAAATTTTCCATGTCAAAATATAGCGAATAATAATACAAAGTAAAATCTCAAATATAAATAAACAGTATATTCGCATTTGACAAAGCTCCTTGGAAGTGAAAGAATTTACAGTCTTAAAAGCAATAAATAAGGTGAATAAATGCGATTTTCGGATTATTTGAACAATAAAAATAAAAAACCTCTAATATCATTTGAGATATTCCCGCCCAAGACAAAAAAGGGCTTGGATAATTTGCAATTTGAACTATCTCTGCTTACTACCTTAACGCCTGATTTTATTACTGTTACTTATGGCGCAATGGGTACAACAAGAGATAAAACTCTAGATATTGCATCACTAATCAAAAACCGTTTTGGCATAGAGTCCGCATGCCATCTAACATGTGTCGGGGCAACAAAGAACGAACTTGACTCTATGCTTGAGAAAATTTACCAAGGTGGAGTGAGAAACATTGTTGCACTTAGAGGAGATCCTCCGCAGGGTGAGACTAATTTTATTGCTTCCAAGGATGGATTGTCCCACGGCAATGAACTTGTTGAACATATTAGAAATTTTGAATCTCGCAAAGCCAGTTCGGATCATTTCGGTCTCGCTGTAGCAGGCTATCCTGAAAAACATATAGAGGCCCCAGAGATGGATGTAGATTTGGCAAATCTAAAAAGAAAAGTAGACGCAGGGGCTGATGTCATTATCACACAATTATTCTTTGACAATAAGTATTATTTTGATTTTGTAGATAGGGTAAGAGATATAGGTATCAGCGTTCCTGTAATCCCAGGCATCATGCCAATACTATCTGCAAAACAGATAAAGAGAATTACCTCTATGTGCGGCACAAGCATACCACAGGAACTAAAAGCTAAGCTTGATTCGGCTACGGATGATGATGCTAAAGCTAGAGACATCGGAATCCAGCAATGTATTGAACAATCTAAAGAACTTATCGCCCGGGGGGTTCCCGGGATTCATTTCTATGTGCTTAATAAATCAACCCATATGATAAGAATAATGGAAGCATTGTCAGGTGATTTGGAAACAGCTACATAGATAACTCTTTTATCACAGTCAGTTACAATTAAATACAAATGCCTGAGACAACATCTCTTTTTAATAAAATTGCAAAGCACTATGACTCTCTAAACACTTTCTTTAGTTTTGGAATGGATAAGCTTTGGAGGAGAAAGCTGGTACATGAGATAGAGGGTTCAGATCTTGTTTTAGATATAGCTACGGGCACTGGAGAAGTTGCAATTGAAGCTATAAAAAAACTGCAAAGGGCTCAGGTAGTGGGAATTGATCCAAGCAGTGAAATGCTCAGAATGGCAAAACCCAAATGTGAAGTCCGGGAATATAAAAACAAGATTAAGTTAGTCCAAGGATATGCTGAGCAACTACCATTCACTAACGACACGTTTGATGCTATCACTATTGCATTTGGAATAAGAAATACTGTGAATCCGCTAGAGTCGCTTACCGAGATGAACAGAGTTTTAAAGCCCGGAGGAAAGCTAGCTATACTAGAATTTACAATTCCTAAAAATGCCATATTTGCACCAATCTATTTATTTTATTTTAGAAAATTTCTGCCATTTATCGGATCATTTTTCGGAAGCCAAAAAGAGTACAAGTATCTCTCCGATTCAACATCAGAGTTTCCACAAAGGGGAAAATTTATTGAAATTATGAATAAAGCAGAATTTACCACTCATGAATCTATAGAGCTTATGATTGGAACTGTAATAATATACAGAGGAATTAAAAACCAATAATTAACAAGTCTTAAGGAGCAAGTCGCTCAATTTTCCAACTGCCCTCATCTGCATGCGTGTAAACAAGCCTATCATGAAGCCTATTATCTCTTCCCTGCCAAAACTCAATCGTCTCTGCAACTAATCTATATCCGTTCCAATAAGGGGGTCTGGGAACAGCTTGATCTTTGTACTTGTCTTCAAACTCTTTAAATCTATCATCTAAGATCTCTCTGCCGGATATTACACTACTCTGCTCAGATGCCCATGCCCCGATCTGACTTCCTCTGGGCCTGCTTGCAAAATATTCGTTTGCTTCCTGAACGGAGACTATTTGGATACTACCCTCGATTCTTACCTGCCTTTCCAGCTTGCCCCACCAAAAACACATAGCAGCACAGGGGTTATTGCTGAGCTCATGACCTTTTTTACTACTAGAGTTTGTATAGAAAACAAAACCGTGCTCATCAAAATCTTTAAGAAGAACAACCCTGGCAGAAGGCTTTTCTTCATTAGTTGATGTAGCAAGAGTAAATGCATTTGGGTGTATAAGGTCAGCCGAAAGAGCTTCTTGATACCAATTGCGAAACTGTATTATCGGATTAGGATCTACATCCCTCTCATTAAGCTCATATAGACCAAATTGTTTATTAAGTGTATCTTCGGAGTTGCTCATTGATTTGTTTTTAATATATCTGACAGTGCATCTTGCAAGGTAGTATATTTAAATTTGTAGCCTGAATCCAACAACTTTTGTGGAACCACTCTGGTGCTAGAAAGCATAGTCTCTTCGCCCATTTCTCCAAATAGCCCTCTAACAGCAAAGGCTGGCAGAGGCAATATCGTGGGTCGATTAAGGGCTCTGCCTAAAGCGGAGGTAAATTCATCATTAGTAACCGCAATTGGGGCAACGCCGTTAACTGGGCCTAAGACTTGTTCGTTTTTTATTAAAAAGTAGATAATTTCCACTAGGTCTTGTATTGCAATCCAGCTCCAGTACTGTCTGCCGTCTCCAATTTTCCCGCCCAAGCCTAGTTTAAATGGGGTCAGAATTTTTTCTAAGGCGCCGCCATCTATACCCAAAACTAATCCAATTCGCAGATTGCAAACTCTGATTCCAGCTAGCTCTGCGCTCTTTGTAGCTTGCTCCCACTTAACCCCGACATCTGCCAAAAACCCATTACCACTTGAGCTGTCTTCAGTTAATAATTCATCCCCTCGGCTACCATAGTATCCAATTGCTGAGGCCGCAACTAGCACTTTTGGTTTATTTTGAAGATTTGCCAGAGTCTCTGATAGTAGTGTTGTGCCATCTACCCTGCTGTTTTCAATTTTAGACTTTTTTCCCTCAGTCCATCTACCTGCTATGTTCTCACCCGCTAAATGAACTACGGCATAAAGACCTTCTAGTGCCTCAGCATCCAATTCACCCTTGTCGGGATCCCAGTTTATAACATTTTCTTTAGAGGACTTTGCTGATCTTGTGAGAATCTTTATCTCATACCCATTTGCGACCAATAGCTGTGTCAAATGAGTTCCAATAAAGCCAGCTGCTCCTGATATTAGTACAGTCTTGGACATAATATGTAATAAGAATAGCACAGAGAATAATTTAGGGAAAATGAAATGGGGTTAACTAGAAGAGAATGTCTCTAAAATTGCGTTTTGGTAGTTCTTTACTTCTTCAAAATCAAGGTAATAATGTGGGGCACTAAGTATAGGAAGATCAATAAACTCCCTGTATTCTTCAACCCTTCTGCGGCATTCAGAGGCCGTTCCTACAATCGCAAAGGTGTTTACCATATCATCAGTAACGGAGCTTATCATCCTATTTATGTCTTTTTTAAAGAAAGCATCCCTTACTTTTTCAGTCTCTTTTGTAAAGCCGTGTAGTTTAAAAGGCGGTTCATATGTTCTAACAGTAGCGTAAAAAGCTATAGTAGCCCTGGCTGCTTCGAGTGCTTGTGGTCTATTCTCAGATATGGCACAAGTGATGATGGAGCAGGCATTAAAATCCTCCCGGGATTTGCCAGAGTGTTTTAGCCCCGCTGCAATATTTTTACTAACAACCTCTTTCATATACCTCAGCGAGCAAACCACGTGGCCCAGATAGCCATCTGCAACTTCCGCAGATGCTCTTACCATATTACTTCCCACTCCTGCTAAATAGATAGGAATGGTCTCTCTGGCCGGCGCAAAGGCCCTGTGATAGCCCTTGTTTGAAATTTTGTAGTACTCACCCTCATAAGTTATAGGATCCCCTGTGTGAGCTTCTGAGCTAAATAGTCTAATAAGATCTATGCACTCTTTGATCTTGGCGACAGGCTTTCCGTGGCTAACGCCATGCCACATCTCATTTGTTCTTTTTGCCCCAGTCCCAAGTCCTAGGATCAGCCTTCCGTTAGATATTTCGTCCAGATCTAGAGCTGTTAATGAAGTTATTAGAGGGCTTCTCACAAAAGCGAGTGCCACAGCTGTACCAAGCTTGATGTGTGTAGTAGCTGATGCTACCGCAGATAGCTGTCCGAAGCTGGTTCTGTAGAGTTCTGTTGCCCATACAGAGTCAAAATTGGCATCTTCAGCTTTCTTTGCTAATAACACCAGATCTGAAATATTATCGCTATCTAGAATTAATCCAACTGGTTTCACTTACCTGTTCCTTCTTTAAAGTCTAATTTGTCTTTAAAAAACAAAGGCGGCCCAAGGGCCGCCCGTTGATAAGCAAGTTCAATCTACAGATATAGTTAAAATCCTTCCGGTTCGATAGTTGTTATAAAAATTTACTTTTCTTCTTTCTCTTTTTCTTCTTCGCTCTGTGTATCTTCCTGAGCTTCTTGTGAAGACTCTTCTGTATCAGCCTTAGCCTCTATTTCTTCTTCAGCCTTTGCTTCAACTTCTGGCTCCTGAGCTGGTGCTTCTTCTTTAGCCACAGGCTCTTCTACTTCTTGGGCCTCTTCTTGGGCTGCTTCTGCTGCTGGTTCTTCAGGTTTTTCCTCTGCCGGAGCTTCTTGTGCCGCCGCCTCAGGTGCTTGCGCCTCTTCTTCGGCCGGTGCTTCTTGCTTTGCTTCCGCAGCTGTTTCTTCTACTGGAGCTTCTTTTACTTCAGCCTCAGGAGTTTCCTCAACCTTTGCCTCAGGCTCTTGGGTTACTTCTTCTACAGCCTCAGCTGCTACTACAGCCTCTGCAGCCTTTTTCTCTTCATCTATTAACCCTAGTTCTTCAGCAGATTCTTTTTTAGAACTCTTTGCTTTAGCTGAATCATCTTTTGCTTTAGGAGTCGTTTTCTTTTTAGGTGCAGCTTTAGCTTTCTTTTTCTTTTTAGGTTTATACTCTTCTTCAACTAGCTCAATTAATGATATAGGAGTGTTATCTCCTTTTCTGAAACCAAGTTTAGTGATTCTTGTATAACCGCCGGGACGGTCTTTGAATCTTTGGGCAAGCTCATCAAATAGTTTCTGCAGAACTTCTTTATCTTTTACATAGGCAGCCGCTTGTCTTCTTTTATGAAGCGTACCCTCTTTTGCAAGAGTAATAATCTTCTCCGCAGCTCTTCTGATTTCTTTAGCTCTTGTGTCAGTAGTTCTTAAGCTATCGTTACGAAACAAATCGGTAACCATATTGCGAAGCATTGATTTTCTATGCTTTGTAGTTACTCCAAGTTTTCTTCCTACTCTTTTATGTCTCATCGTTTAATCTCCAATCTGTCCGTAAAATAATTATTGAGAAGCCAATCTCTCGCTACGTTTTTCTTTCTCAGCATCAAAGACTTCAGAGTTAATGGCAAGTCCTAAACCAAGACCCATCTCCTCAAGTCTTTCCCTAATTTCAAAAAGTGACCTCTTACCAAAATTCTCAAGGTTAAGAAGATCATCTTCTGTTCTCTGGATCAAATCCCCTGCATACTCAATTCCCGCTTTTCTAAGACAGTTAAGAGATCTAGCAGAAAGATCCATCTCTTCAATTGTATTAAATAATATTTCTTCAGTTCCTTTAATCTCTTGTTTTTCTTCACTCTCAGGGACTTCATCAATCTCTGATTCATCAAAGTTTATAAATATTGTAAGCTGATTTTTTACAATCTTAGCCGCATACGCAACTGCGTCTTCAGGCAAAATTGTGCCGTTCGTCCATACTTCCAGTGTAAGTCTCTGAAAGTCAGTACGTCTACCTACCCTAGAGTTGGTAACTGTGTAATTTACTTTTCTTACAGGAGAGAATAGAGCGTCTATTGGAATAAGACCTATCGTTGTCTGAAGCTCACCTCTTTTTTCTACAGCTTCATAGCCTCTACCCATCTCAACAGTCATTTCCATCTCTAGCTTTGCTCCCTCTGCTAAAGTGGCGATATGGTGATCAGTATTTAGAATTTCTACATTCTGATTTAGTATTATATCACCTGCTGTAATATTACATTCTCCGCTTGCACTTACTGTAATAATCTGAGACTCGTAGGAATGCATCTTAAGCTCAATTCCTTTTAAGTTTAAAATTATTTCTGTAACATCCTCTTTTATGCCTGGCATAGATGAGAATTCATGCAGTACACCATCAATTTTAATGGAGGTTATAGCAGGTCCTTGAATAGAGGAAAGCAGCACTCTTCTAAGGGCGTTGCCAAGTGTTACACCGTAGCCCCTCTCTAGAGGCTCACAAATAAATTTTGAGTAAAATGGAGTAGCACTCTTCTCTTCTTTTTCTATCCTTTTAGGTTTTATAAGATCTTGCCAATTCTTTTGAAAGTCCTTCACCTTATCCTCCTCCATTGTGTCAATCTGGCCATAGTTTGCTCTTACCTTTTTTAAAAACTTTTTATTATACTCTTGAATAGAACTCAACAATCAACTGTTCATCAATTGGGAATGTTACGTCATCTCTTTCCGGTAGTTTTGTTACAGTTCCAACATATTTCTCTTCATCTAGACTCAGCCATTCAGGGATACCTCTTCTGGATCTAAACTCAAGAGCTTCATGTATTCTCTGAAGTTTTTTGCTCTTTTCTCTAATTTCGATTGTATCTCCTTCTTGTACCATATAAGAAGGAACATTAAGTACTTCTCCGTTAACTAGTATATGTTTGTGGCTTACTAACTGTCTTGCATCGTTTCTGGAGCTTCCCAAACATAGACGAAATACAACATTATCGAGCCTTCTTTCGAGTAGAGAAAGAAGAATAAAACCAGTTACACCTTTAATATGAGAGGCTTTTTGGAAATACTTTTTAAATTGCTTTTCTCTAAGACCGTACATTCTTTTAACTTTCTGCTTTTCTCTAAGCCTTACTCCAAACTCTGAGAACTTGCTTCTGAATTTACCATGCTCTCCAGGAACCTGGTCCGGCCTTTTTTCAATTGCGGTCTTACCGTTATAGCTTCTCTCACCCTTTAGAAAAAGGTTAACTCCCTCTCTTCTGGATATTCTATCTGTTGGCCCAGTGTATCTGCCCATGCTTTAAAAAACCTCCTTGAGATCTGCGGTAAACAGTCTCATCTCAATCAAAGTAATGTTAAACTCTCCTTCTTCCCGGCGGCCTGCAGCCATTATGCGGAATAGGAGTCACGTCTCTAATAAATGTAATTTTTAGCCCTGATGCCTGTATTGACCTAATTGCAGGCTCTCTACCGGGGCCAGGCCCTTTAACGAAAACTTGTACGCTCTTCATGCCGAAAGTAGCAGCTTTTTTAGCAGCGTCTTCAGCAGCGATCTGAGCTGCAAACGGCGTTCCCTTACGAGTACCTTTAAACCCTTTCATTCCGCCGCTTGACCAAGAGATTACATTTCCGCCGGTATCACTGATAGTAATAATAGTGTTATTAAATGTGGCTTGAATGTTAATCACGCCTTGCTCTACAAATTTTTTAGTTTTCTTCTTACTACTTTTCTTTGTAGCCATTAATTATCTCCAAAAATATTATTTACCGGCCTTTTTCTTCTTAGCAATTGCCGTTCCGCGCGGGCCTTTGCGGGTTCTGGCATTTGATTTTGTTTTCTGTCCTCTTGTAGGAAGCCCAGTTCTGTGCCTGATACCTCTATAGCATCCAATTTCAACTAAGCGTCTGATATTGGACTGAACCTCTTTTCTGAGCTCTCCCTCAACGGTGTATTTAGTCTCGAGAAGCTCTCTTATAGCTGCAACTTCCTGGTCTGAGAGGTCTTTTGATTTCTTATTTACATCAATATTGGTATCTTTTAATATTTCCTCTGATATAACTTTCCCCACTCCATAAATATATGTGAGTCCTATAACAATTCTTTTTTCAAGTGGTATATCAACACCTGCTATTCTAGGCATATTTCTCTCCTTCTACCCTTGCTTTTGTTTACATCTCTTATTTACGCAGATTACTCTAACTACCCCTTTACGCTTAATAATTCTGCATTTATCACAAATTTTTTTCACTGATGCTCTTACTTTCATTTTATTGACCTCGCATTACTTAGATCTACAAAACAATGCCTATTTCTTAAGCCTATAAGTAATTCTTCCCTTTGTTAAATCATAAGGTGAAAGCTCAAGCTTTACCTTATCTCCTGGGAGGATTCTTATAAACCGAGTTCTCATTTTACCAGACACATACGCTAATACTTCGTGTCCCTGTCCCCCGTCAACTTCTACTCTAAACATGGCGTTTGGAAGCGCCTCAATTACCGTGCCTTCAAATTCTATTCTTTCTTCTTTCGCCATATCTCCCCTATATTACTGAGTTAAAATTACAGGCCCGTTTTCTGTAACCGCCACTGTGTGCTCAAAATGAGCAGAAAGTGTACCGTCAACTGTAACCGCTGTCCATCCGTCGTCCAAAATTTTAATGTCAGGCTTTCCGACATTAACCATTGGCTCAATTGCGATTACCATGCCTGGTTTTAACTGAACTCCCTTGTTTCCATTGCCATTTGGAGGAACAAAATTTGGCACCTGCGGATCCTCATGCAGACTCTTGCCAATCCCATGTCCTACAAATGACCTTACGATAGAAAACCCTTTGTCTTCTACATAAGACTGTATCGCTCCGGACACTTCATAAACCCCATTATCAGGTGAAGCTTCCTGGATACCTTTTAAAAGAGATTCTTTTGTTACTTCTAATAGTTTCTGTGCGACTGGTGATATTTCGCCCACAGCAACTGTTATGGCAGAATCCCCATAAAATCCATCCAAGATCACGCCGAAATCAAGCCCAACTATGTCTCCTTCCTTTAAGATATTCTTTTTGGAAGGTATTCCGTGCACTACTTCGCTATTAATTGCAAAACATACAGAACCCGGATAGTCCGAGTAGCCTTTAAAAGCACATTTTGCATTTCTTTTTAATGCTACTTCTTCTGCAGCTTTATCCAAGTCCCAAGTTGAGACGCCCGGCTCAACCATTTCTTTCATTGTGTTGAGCGCTTCAACCACTATCTGCGCCGCAGAGCGCATCTTATTAATCTCTTCCTTACTCTTTAAATGAATCATTGTTCCACTTGATTAAGAACACTCTTAATCCTTCCAAACACATCATCAATGCTTCCCATTCCGTCAACTTCTGCCAGAACTCCCTGAGCTTTATAATAATCTTTTAAAGGCTCAGTCTGACTTCTGTATACGCTTAAACGATTTTTTACAACATCTTCTGTATCGTCTTCTCTTCCTTCTATTTTTGCGCGCTCTAAAATTCTGTTTACGATCTCCCCGTCATTTACTTCAATTGAAACAACACTGTCAATTGACTCGTTTTCAGCCTCTAGCATGCCGCTTAGCGCCTCTGCCTGAGCTATTGTACGAGGAAAACCGTCTAACATAAATCCTTTTCTTGCATCATCTTCTTTTATTCTATCTTTAATAATTCCAATTATTACATCATCAGGAACAAGCTCTCCCTTATCCATAAAAGATTTGGCAAGCGTTCCCAGTTCAGTACCGTTTTTAACTGCGGACCTTAGCATATCACCTGTTGAAATGTGCGCAGCAACAAAGCTCTCAGAAATCTTATTTGCCTGAGTTCCTTTTCCTGCTCCCGGTGGTCCGAATAATATTAATCTCATAAACTCAATACACCTCGTTATAAATTATATCTACTAGGCCCTTTCATTCCCTTTTTCTTTACAAACCCTTCGTAGCTGTGGGTTATAAGGAATGACTCAACCTGCTGTACAAAATCAAGAGTTACACCAACCACAATTAGAAGTGATGTACCTCCGAAATAAAACGGCAGATTAAAGGGCTCACGTTCTAAAAATGCCGGTATAACACAAACAAACGCCACATATATAGCACCAATGAAAGTAATTCTTCCTAATATCTTGTCAATATACTCAGCTGTTTTCTTCCCTGGCCTAATCCCTGGGACAAAACCACCGTTTTTTCTGAGGTTGTCTGCCAGATCATCAGGGTTATATATCACCGCAGTGTAGAAATATGCAAAAAAGATGATTAATGCTGCAAATATTCCATTGTATACAAAGGCATTTTGAAACAGTACGTCTGATAAATCCCTTAGAAACGGAACGTTAACAAATGTAAGTATTGTCGCAGGAAATATCAGCAGTGAACTCGCAAAAATTGGAGGAATAACTCCTGCTGTGTTTGTCTTCAGAGGTAAATGCGAAGACTGGCCTCCGTAGACTTTACGGCCAACTACCCTTTTTGGGTATTGCACAGGGATCTTTCGATACGATCGCTCAACAAATACTATAAAGGCCACAATCGCAAGCAGTAATATGAATATAAGAGCAACTCCGAATACTGTGAGCTCTCCGCTGCCAATTAACCTTACTATATCCCAAAACGCTCCCGGCAGTCCTACGATGATTGATGCCATAATGATAAGTGAAATACCGTTACCTATTCCACGCTCTGTGATCTGCTCACCAATCCACATAACAAAAAGTGAGCCCGCAGTAAGAGTAAGCACCGTCATAATCCTAAACGCCCAGCCCGGGTCTTGCACTACCTGTGCTCCCTGACCAAGTCCGCCTTCAAGCGTTACAGCAAGCATAAGCCCCTGCACAACGCAGATTAGAACGGTTCCGTATCTAGAGTACTGGTTTATCTTTCTTCGCCCAGCTTCTCCCTCTTTTTGCATAGCCTCAAGAGTAGGAAATGCCTTTACTAGTAGCGACATAATAATCGATGCCGTAATAAACGGCATAACACCCAGTGCAAATACAGAAGCACGCTCAAGTGCGCCTCCAGAGAACATATTTAAAATGTCAAAGATCGTCCCGCTTGCAGTTTGCTCAAAGAGCTTTACAATCTGCTCGGGGTCAATTCCAGGAATGGGAACAAACACGCCCAACCTATATACGATGAGCATAAGCGCTGTAAATAAAAGACGCTTATTAAGCTCAGGTATTCTAGGAATTGAGCCTACATTTCTATTCATATGGTGTCTGCCTTCCCACCTTTTTCTTCAATTTTTTGTATAGCACCTTTACTAAAGGCATCTGCTCTAACTGTAAGAGCAAATGGCATCTCGCCGTTACCAAGAATCTTGATAGGCTTTTTGCCGCTAGCAAGGCCAGATTTAATTAATTCTTCCGGGGTTACAGTATCACCCTCTTTAAACTTGGAGAGATCCTTTACTTGAATAAGATCAAACACAAGTTTATTAGGGCTTGTAAAGCCGCGCTTTGGCGATCTTAGCTTAAGAGCGGTTTGCCCACCCTCAAACCATGGAGGAACTCCTCCGCCAGAGCGAGAATTTTGCCCCTTATGGCCTTTACCACTTGTTTTTCCAGTACTTCCTGATCCTCTTCCGACTCTTTTTCTATTCTTTTTGGAGCCAGGCTGAGGAGATAACTTATTAAGCATAATTTTTACCTTCTCAATAAAACTTCAATTTTTAGTAAATCTCAAACAACTTGTTTTCAGTAAAACGCTTATCCGATTAATAATAAAAACTACTAATTGAAATATGACCTTGGAAGATCTAGATCCGTTAGCTCTTTGCCTCTAACTTTTGCCACTTCCTCTGGCATTCTCAAGTCTAAAAGACCGTTGATAGCCGCCATAACAACATTTAGCGGATTTGTAGACCCAACTACCTTTGAAAGAACATCGTGTATTCCTGCAAGCTCAACTACCGCACGCACAGCGCCGCCTGCAATAACTCCAGTACCAGGAGCGGCCGGTTTTAACATAACGTGGCTTGATACATGCACACCAATTACCTCATGCGGGATAGTGCTCCCCTGTCTTGGTACCTTTACAAGGCTTTTCTTAGCTTTTTCCATAGCCTTTCTGATCGCGTCAGGTACTTCGTTTGATTTCCCCAAGGCAACTCCAATAACGCCGTCTTCATTCCCTACTACTGCAAGAGCTGTAAAGTGAAATCTTTTTCCACCTTTAGTAACTTTTGCAACTCGTCTTATGTCAACGACTTTTTCCTTAAGTTCAAAATCGTTCGGGTCTAATTTTTCGTTCTGCAAAGATGCCTCCTAAAAATTCTTATCCTATATCTTAAAATTCAAGCCCTGATTCTCTGGCTGCGTCTGCTAGTGATTTTACCCTTCCATGAAAGGGGTATCCGCCACGGTCAAAAGTTACTTGTTTAATACCTTTTGCTGCAGCAAGCTCACCTAAGTGCTTACCAACTGCACTTGCAATATCAGTCTTCCCTTTAGCGTCTTTATCGACGCTTTCTTTAACCTTAGGTGTAAGTGAAGAAGACGCAACGATAGTATTCATTGTCGAATCGTCAATAATCTGAGCATAAATATGCTTAGCTGACTTAAAAACGGAAAGCCTTGGTTTCGAAGTGTTTCCGTTAATCTTTTTTCTGACTCTTTTGTGTCTTAAATTCTTTCTGCTTTTTCTGCTTGCTACTTTCATTTTTATTTAGCCCCTGCCTTACCAGGTTTTAGTCTTAAAATCTCATCAGAATATCTAACGCCCTTTCCTTTGTATGCATCAGGGGGTCTTAGTTTTCTAATCCTTGCAGCGGTCTCTCCGACTAGCTGTTTATCAATGCCCTCAAGAATTAGTCTTGTTCCTCTTTCCTCAATCTTAGAGCTAACACCCTCGGGCAATGTGTAGTCTATCGGGTTTGAATATCCTAAGCTAAAGGTAAGACCTTTTCCTTTGGATTCAACCCTATAACCAACACCACTGATTTCTAAAGTAATGCTAAACCCTGTACTTACGCCGGTAACCATATTGGAAATAAGCGAACGAGTCAGCCCGTGAAGAGCTTTTAACTTTTTTTCATCACTGTGTCTTTCTATGAGGACATTGTTTTCCTCTAATTTTGCCTCTATACCTGTAGGGATATCCCAGGACAACTTACCCTTGCCGCCTTCGACAAGAACTAAGCCGTCTTTAAAGTTTACTTTTACCCCATCTGGTACGGGTATAGGTTTTCTACCAATTCGTGACATTTTAATATCCTTATAAAATTGAACAAATAAGCTCGCCACCAACGCCTTGAGTTCTGGCTTCAGCACCAGTCATGATGCCTTTAGATGTTGAGAGTACGCAAATTCCAAGACCGCCTTTAATTCTAGGGATATCGGTTTTGTTTACATAAACTCGCCTGCTCGGCTTACTTATTCTTTTAATTTCCTTAATTACGCTTTCTTTCTTACCGGTATATGCAAGAGTTATATTTATTGCCTGGCGTCCGTTATCTTCAGCCATTTTATAATCTTTTATATAGCCTTGCTCTTTTAGTATCCTTGCAATCTCAACCTTGTACTGCGATAAAGGAATACTAACAGTATTATGTCCTGCTATTAGTGCATTTCTAATTCTTGCCAACATGTCTGCTATTGGATCTGTCATTTCTTTAGCCTCTTATATTTACCAACTCGACTTTCTAACGCCTGGAATTCTGCCAAAACTTGCTAGGTCTCTAAAACAAAGTCTGCACATATCAAACTTTCGCATATAACCCCTTGGCCGTCCGCAAAGTTTGCATCTGTTTCGCTTTCTACCTTTATATTTTGGCTCTTTTTCTGACTTTATAACCAGCGCTTTTCTAGCCATTACATCTTTCTCCTAGTTTTTTATAAAAGGCATGCCAAATTCTTCAAGAAGACCTTTGGCTTCCTCATCTGTTTTTGCTGAAGTTACGATTGTTACATTCATACCTTTTAAATATTGAACCTTGCTATAATCAATCTCTGGAAATATGACCTGATCTCTTAGTCCTAGTGTATAGTTCCCGCGTCCATCAAAAGCTTTTGTGGAAATACCTCTAAAATCTCTAACCTGAGGTAGTGCAAGACTGATTAATCTATCTAAAAATTCATACATTATTGTGGAGCGAAGAGTAACTGAGCAACCTATTGGCACTCCTTCACGTAGTTTAAAACCGGCGATCGAATTTTTTGCTTTTCTGATAACTGGTTTCTGACCGGTTATTCGTGTGATTTCATCAACAGCTTCGTCTATTACTTTATTGTCCTTTCCGCCGTCGCTCAATCTTCCAAGCCCCATGTTTATTACAATCTTCTCAATCTTCGGAACCTGCATAGGGTTACTGTAAGAGAATTTCTCTTTTAGAGCAGGTGTTACGCTTTCGTTGTATATATCCTTCATTCTTGGTGCCATTATTACTTAATCTCCTCACCACTACGCTTGCTGAATCTCACTCTCTCTCCCGTGCTAAGCTCTCTTCTGCCAATTCTAGTTGGCTTTTTTTCAGTCTCATCATATATCATCAGATTAGAGATATGAATTGGAGCTTCTTTCTCAACTATTCCCCCCGTTGGATTAGCCTGAGTAGGGCGCGTGTGCCGCTTAACAATATTAAGCTTTTCTACAAGCGCTTGGTTCTTAGACCTAAGCACTTTAATAACTTGCCCTGTTTTACCTTTTTCTTTACCTGATACGACGTAAACAGTATCACCTTTTTTAACATTCATTTTTCTTCTATTTGCCTGAGCACCCATTCTACACAACCTCCGGTGCTAGAGAGATAATTTTCATAAAACCCTTAAGCCTAAGCTCACGGGCAATCGGACCAAAAACACGGGTTCCCATTGGCTCATTTTCTTTATTGATAATTACTGCTGCATTGTTGTCAAACCTTACATATGAACCGTCTCCGCGTCTCTGCTCTTTTTTAGTGCGGACTATAACAGCCTGGTGCACAGAACCCTTATCCACTTTTGCATTTGGAATAGCTTCTTTTACTGAAACTACAACTACATCGCCGAGCCTTGCATATTTTCTGCCGGACCCGCCTAGTACTTTGATACAAAAGAGCCTCTTGGCTCCAGTATTATCGGCTGAATCTAAATAAGTCGTTGATTGAATCACTACCCTTCTCCTCCTGCGTTATCAATACTTTGCAGTTCAGCCTCTAATGCACTGCTGGATTCTAATATTTTGCTCACTTTCCATCTCTTGGTCTTACTGTATGGCCTACCCTCTAGGATTAGCACTTTATCCCCAACTTTGCATTGGCCGCTTTCATCATGAGCAATAAACTTAGTATTTCTCTTAATCGATTTATGATATCTTTTGTGCTTTTTTATCTGTATAACATCAACAATGACGGTTTTATCCATCTTGTCGCCGATTACCGTACCAACTCTAGATTGAAATTTTCCTCTAGCCATATTCCAAACTACTCCTTAATTAAGACCCTTTTCTTTTTTTATTGTGAGCACTCTAGCAAGATCTCTTTTTAAATTTCTAATCCTAGCAACGTTAGTGGTCTGCTGAGTAGCAACCTGAATTCTAAGGTTGAAGATCTCTTCCTTAAGCTCATTTTCTGTTTTGTTTAATTCGTCGTCTGTAAGTTCTCTTATTTCCTGTGGCTTCATCCTAATATATCCCCCTGGCTTCTTGAAACCATTTTGGTTTTCACAGGAAGCTTATGCGATGCTAATCTGAAAGCTTCTTTAGCAAGCTCTTCTGTTAGTCCAGCTATCTCGTAGATCATAGTGCCTCTTTTAAGAGGTGCTACATAGCTGTCCACATCTCCCTTTCCTTTACCCATTCTGGTTTCAGCAGGTTTTTTAGTAATAGGTTTATGAGGAAAAACTCTTATCCAAAGCTTAGCACCACGTTTTACATGACGGGTGATTGCAACACGGGCTGCCTCAATCTGACGAGATGTGAGCTTTCCGCATTCAAGTGACTGAAGACCATACTCTCCAAATGCCATTGAAGCCCCTTTCGTTGCTTTTCCTCTTATTCTGCCTTTAAATACCTTTCTATATTTTGTTCTCGACGGTTGTAACATCTTTATTCACCATTAAATCGTTTGTTTGCTTTTCTTCTCAAGCACTTCGCCTTTGAAAATCCACACTTTAATTCCTATTATTCCGTATGTTGTTTTTGCCTCAGCAAAACCGTAGTCGATATCTGCTCTAAGTGTTGTAAGAGGAACCCTGCCCTCTCTATACCACTCTTTCCTCGCGATCTCGGCTCCGCCAAGTCTTCCTGATACCATGACTTTAATTCCTAATGCGCCTAATCTTAGGGCAGAGGCAATAACCCTTTTCATAGCCCTTCTGTATGCAACACGGCGCTCTAGCTGAAGCGCAGCATTCTCTGCAACCAGCTGAGCATCTACTTCTGGTCTTTTAACTTCTCTTATATCTAAATAAATATCTTTTCCTGTCATATCGGCAAGCCTTCTTCTCAAGGACTCAATCTCTTGCCCTTTACGGCCGATTATCATGCCGGGTCTCGCTGAGTTTATAATAATGCGCACTCTCTCAGATGCTGCTCTTTCAAGCTCGATCTTAGAGATTGCGGCCTGATAGAACTCACTCTTGATCAGATCTCTGATCCGTAAATCCTCATGAAGAAGGTCTGTGTAGCGCTTTTTCTCGGCAAACCACTTAGAATCCCAAGTTTTTGTAATTCCCAGTCTCAGCCCTATAGGGCAAACTTTCTGACCCAATTTATAGCCCCCTTTCTTCAAGCACGATTGTTATATGACTCATTCTTTTGTTCCTTGCTGTGGCCCTTCCCTGAGCTCTTGCTCTTATTCTTTTAATAGTAGGCCCTTTGTTTGAATATATTTCCTTTATGTACAAACTCTCTGTATCTGAATGTCCTTTCTCTGCAGCATTAGCAACTGCTGATTTGAGCAGCTTAGCGATATCAGGTGCAGAGCGCTTTCTTACAGAAGAGAGAATAGCGAAAGCCTCTTCCACGTCTGCTCCTCTAATTAGATTCAGCACTACCGAGAGTTTTTTAGGTGATGCTCTATAGAATTTTTTTACAGCTTGCGAAACCATTTTTCACCTTTTCTAATTATTTTCTATCTTTTGCCCATCTTCGACTTCTTATCGCCGCCAGCATGGCTATGGAATGTGCGGGTCGGAGAAAATTCTCCGAGCTTGTGCCCAACCATATGCTCAGTTACGTATACAGGGATAAACTTTTTCCCATTATGAACAGCGAACGTAAGTCCTATCATATCTGGAGAGACCATTGAGCCTCTGGACCAAGTTTTAATAATGCGCGGATTTGCCTGAGCTTTTTCCGCCAGCACTTTCTTTTCTAACTTCTCATCAATATATGGACCTTTTTTACTCGACCTAGGCATAATTTCTCCTTAATCCATTCCGTAACCAATACGTCTTCTTCTTACAATATATTTATTAGTACGTTTGTTGTTTCTTGTTTTATAACCAATTGTAATCCAGCCCCAAGGGGATACGGGATGCGGGTTACCTTTGCTGGCTTTACCCTCACCACCTCCATGCGGATGGTCAACAGGGTTCATAGCAACACCCCTTACAACCGGGCGTTTTCCTAAGTGACGCTTTCTTCCTGCCTTTCCAAGCACAACTAGCTCATGCTCCGTGTTTCCAACTCTTCCAATTGTTGCCATGCACTCAATGTGAATAAGCCTAATCTCACCTGAGCTAAGCTTAAGCTGTGCATATGTTCCTTCTTTAGCAGTAATCTGTGCTGATGTTCCGGCTGCTCTCACAAGTTTGGCCCCCGCCTTTGGTTTAAGCTCAATGTTATGAACTACTGTACCAACAGGGATGCTTTTAATTGGGAGCGCGTTTCCAACTGAAATCTCTACATTGTCACCGGATACTACTGTGTCTCCAACTTTAAGACCATCGGGAGCAATAATATAGCTCTTAAAACCGTCAGCATAGTTTAGTAGTGCAATTCTAGATGAACGGTTTGGGTCATACTCAATTGAGGCAACTTTTGCAGGTATATCAAACTTATTTCTCTTATAATCAACCTTCCTATAAAGACGCTTGTGTCCGCCTCCTCTTTGGAAAGCTGTAATTCTTCCCTGAGAGTTACGTCCGCCTTTTCTCTTTGAAGGCTCAGTGAGCGGTTTATAGGGTTTGTCTGTTGTTACATCTGCAAAATCGGACCCTGATCTAAACCTTGTTCCCGGAGTTACCGGTTTAAACTTTTTAATACCCATACCTAAACTCCCTCATATAATTCAATGGTCCCTTCTTTTAGCTGTACGTATGCTTTTTTTATAGAGGACCTTCTTCCGGCAAAACGCCCCATTCTCTTAACCGGCTTACCGGTTGTTATTAGGGTTCTTACTTTGCCGACTTTAACACCGAAAATCTTTTCAATTGCATCTTTTATTTCTATTTTGTTAGACCTTTTGTCAACCGAAAACACATACCAATCAACTTCTCTTAGATCAGAAGATTTTTCGGTTACTAGAGGCTTTTTAATTATCTGTCTTGGATCTTTCAATGTTTTAGAACCTCCTGAGCTTTGGCCAGAGATTCCTGGGTAATAATAAGATTCTCAAACTTTAAAATATCGTATACGTTAAGGCCATCAACATTTATAACCTTTATGTTCTTAATGTTCCTAGCGGATTTAATTAAGTTTTCGTTCTCACCGCTTATTACGATTAGTGCTGATTTAAGTTCAAATTTGTCAATAAATTCAGATACTTGCTTAGTCTTTATCTCAGGGAGGCTAAATTCGTTAAGTGCAATTAAAACACCTTCTGAGTATTTAAGGGAAAGTGCACTGATTAGTGCATTTTTCTTAGTTTTTTTATTTATATTGTATGACCAGTCTTTGGGTCTAGGACCAAAAACAATTCCACCCTTCCTCCAATGCGGCGCCCTTGTGCTACCTTGACGTGCTCTACCCATGTGTTTTTGTTTCCATGGTTTAGCTCCGCCACCGCTCACTTCGCCTCTGGTTTTAGTTGAGGCTGTGCCTGAGCGTCTTTTGGCCAACTGCCAGTTTACAACAGTGTGAAGAAGATGCTGTTTTACCGGCGCCTCAAAAATCGAGGAATCAAGCTCAACATTTCCCACTTTACTTTTTGTCAAATCAAATACATCAAGCTGCGGCACTGTCTACTCTCCCTTTTGTCGTACGCTTAATTACTACTGTTCCGCCGTTAGGTCCTGGAATTGAACCCTTAACCAAAAGAATGTTCTTTTCTGCATCCACTTTTACTACTTTTAGACCCTGAACAGTAACCTTCTCATTACCCATTTGGCCTGCCATTTTTATTCCCTTCCAGACCTTTCCCGGATATGACGCCTGACCAATACCTCCCGGTCTTCTGTGAGCCATACCACCATGGGAAGCAGGCTGGCCTGCAAAGTTGTGTCTTTTCATGGTTCCGGAAAAACCTTTACCTTTACTGGTTGCTGAAACATCTACGGTATCGCCTTCATTAAAAATGCTCGCTTCTATTGTGTCTCCAAGGTTGTAATCTTCACCATTGGGATCAAATTCCACAAGGTGTCTTAGCGGCGGTACACCAGCTTTTTTAAAGTGCCCAAGCATCGGCTTGGATACCCTTTGTGGTTTAACCTCTTCAAAACCTATCTGTACTGAATCATAGCCGTCTGTATCAGAAGTCTTTTTCTGAACAACGTGGCACGGACCCGCCTCTATAACTGTTGAAACAACGACAGTACCATCTTCAAGGAATAACTCAGTCATTCCCACTTTTTTTCCTATCAATCCGTTAATCATTTTTATTAAGATCCCGTAAGTTTAATTTCGACTTCAACCCCTGAAGCCAGGTCGAGCTTCATCAGCGCATCAATTGTCTGCTGAGTAGGTTCAAGAATATCCACAAGTCTCTTGTGGGTTCTAACCTCAAAATGCTCTCTTGAGTTCTTATCAACGTGTGGAGACCTTAGCACACAATAGCGGCTAATATGCGTTGGAAGCGGCACTGGCCCTGCGACCCTTGCGCCGGTTCTCTTGGCGGTATCCACAATTTCCACAGAAGAGCGGTCAAGCAATCTGTGATCGAACGATTTTAATTTTATTCTTATTTTAGAAGCACGACTCATTTATAAATTACCTTCTACCCTTTACTCCGTAATTTTAGTAACAACACCAGCACCCACTGTT
>JBCCIH010000003.1 GCA_039028315.1 Thermodesulfobacteriota bacterium
AAGTCCCGATAGAAGAACTTTCACGTATAAATAAGTGCCGCCTACAACAATTATGCTCTTACCATGAACATGGAGATCATTTATAACAGAATCTGCTTGGGTTCTAAAAATACCCGCATTAAATTCCTCTTTTGGATCTGCTATATCAATTAAGTGGTGAGGCACATGTTTTAGATCATTTTGATTGGGTTTAGCCGTGCCGATATTAAGGTGCTTATATACTTGAAGAGAATCGGCATTGATAATCTCGCCCCCTAGCCTCTTAGCTATATCAATGCCCAGTGCGCTCTTTCCTACAGCCGTAGGACCCAAAACAACAACAAGTTTGGGTTTATTGTGTTTCACTTTTTTAAACTACACTTATCTATAATCTTCGATGTTTTCATCAAGGGCCTGTTTTCTACTAAGCCTGATCTTTCCATCGTTACTTTTCTCAATGCATTTAACTAAAAGCTCATCTTTTTCTTGAAGAACGTCAGTTACTTTCTCAACTCTCTTGGGTTCTAGCTCAGAGATATGAACCAAGCCGTCTTTTCCACCAGCAAGCTCAACAATAGCTCCAAAGTCGAGTATGCGTTTCACTGTTCCTAGATAAACTTTTCCAACCTCGAGCTCTTCAACTATATTCTCAACCATCTTAATAGCTTTGTCGCAAGCTTCGCGGTCAGGTGACGCAATATTTACTTGTCCGGAATCATCGATATCGATCTGAACACCAGTTAATTCGACAATTTTCTTGATGGTTTTACCGCCAGAGCCTATTACATCTTTAATCTTGTTTTGATCTACCTGCATTGTGATGATTCTAGGAGCAAACTCAGAAATATCCTCTCTAGGTGTAGCGAGTATTTTATCCATCTCGCCCAGAATATGAAGCCTTCCATCTTTTGCCTGTGCAAGAGCATCCGTTAGAATCTCTCTTGTAACTCCCATTACTTTAATATCCATCTGAAGCGCCGTTACTCCGTTGGTTGTTCCGGCAACCTTAAAATCCATGTCACCTAGGTGGTCTTCGTCGCCAAGGATGTCAGAGAGGATTACAAAGTCCTCACCCTCTTTAATAAGTCCCATGGCAATACCGCCAACTGGGGCTTTAATTGGAACTCCAGCATCAAGCATGGAGAGCGTGCCGCCGCATACTGTAGCCATCGAGGAAGATCCGTTTGATTCCAAGACTTCAGATACTACTCTTAGTGTATATGGGAAGTTTTCTCTGGCCGGCAATACAGAAGAAAGAGCCCTTTCAGCAAGTGCTCCATGGCCAATTTCCCTTCTGCCGGGTCCTAATCTAAATGAAGTTTCTCCAACACTATACGGAGGGAAGTTATAGTGAAGCATAAATGTTTTTGTAATATCCCCATCCAGGGCATCTATTCTTTGCTCATCGTATTTCGTGCCTAGAGTCGCAGTTACTGCAGCCTGAGTCTCACCTCTGGTGAAGACTGCAGAGCCGTGAACTCTTGGTAGAAAACCAACTTCGCCGCTTATTGGCCTTACGTCAGCGTATCCTCTGCCGTCCAGTCTTATCTTATCATTGACGATTAATCCTCTGACTGATTCTTTTAAAAGCTTTTCAAAAACCTTGGATATATCTACTTCTTCATCATCAGGATATTGTTCGCTAATATACTCCTGAGTTTCAGAATGGATCTTTTTGATCGTGTCATTTCTATCAGTTTTAGATGAGATTACAATTGCTTCTTTTAATTTCCCTTCGGCAAATGAAATAACTTTATTATTAAAATCTTCATCTTCTTCAACCGGATCAAGCACTCTTTTTTCGATGTTTTCACCAGAAACAAGGTCTTCTTGAACTTTAATGAATTCCTGAATGCTTTCATGAGCAAACATAAGAGCATCAACTATGTCAGACTCTGAGATTTCATCTGATCCGCCTTCAACCATTACAATTGCCTCTTTTGTACCAGCGACAACAATGTTCATGTCGCTTTCTTCAAGCTGTGCCTTAACCGGGTTACAGATAAACTCTCCGCCAACTCTTCCAACTCTTACCGCTGCTAATGGTCCCTCAAATGGAACGTCAGACACTACTAGTGCCGCTGATGCCGCAGTTACAGAGAGTACATCCGGATCATGATCAGGATCTGCGGAGAATACCGTAACTATAATTTGTGTCTGATAGGTAAAGTCTTTAGGAATAAGAGGTCTAATCGGTCTATCAATCAGTCTGGAAGTTAGAACTTCTTTCTCGCTTGGTCTCCCTTCTCTTTTAAAGAACCCTCCAGGTATTTTGCCTGCTGCTGCAGATTTTTCCTGATAATTTACTGTAAGAGGTAAAAAGTCCTCTCCTTCTGTTTTTTCTTTTGCTGCTACGAGTGTAGCTAGTACAACGGTGTCTCCATAACTAGCAAGCACTGCGCCGCTTGTCTGTTTTGCAAGCTTTCCGGTTTCAAGCCCAAAAGTTGCGCCGAATACCTGAGCTTCAACCTTCTTAGGTTGGTTAATCAATATACTGCCTCCTTAAACTCTACTTTCTTAGTCCGAGTTTTTGTATGAGCCCTGGATACTTTTCCGGGCTGTTCTTTTTAATGTAATTGAGTAGTCGTCTTCTTCTAGCAACTAGAAGAACTAGTCCTCGTCGGGAGTGAAAATCCTTAGGTGCATTATTCATATGCTCGGTGAGATCTGCAATCCTTCTGGAGAGTATGCCCACCTGAACCTCCGGTGAACCCACATCTTTATCGTGAGTAGCAAACTCACTTATTATTTGAGCTTTGTCTTCTTTGTCTAGCGCCATTATACTGCCTCCTTATAAATGTTATTGGCAAATTGACCCAGATTCATTTAACCACGGCGTGTTTAGTTAAATACTCTGAGCAATTTAAATACTATAGTTTGGTCATCTGCATTATCAAGCTCATTAGAACTTAGATTCGCTTGAGTAATGGATACCAAAACCTTGTTCTCACAAATACTTAAATGATCTCCAGCTTCAAATTCAGGGAGGTCACTTAAATCTAGATGAGATTTCATAATTTGTTTGCCTAGTCTGATTTGACCAGCCAACTTAGAAGAAACGTTTACTTCCTTGATATGAGAGAGTACTTTTTCCAGCGAAGTTAATTCTACATTACCGCTCTTTATATCATCTATCGTTACCGCTTCATCTATCGTAAATCCATCACTGCTTATTCTTCTGAGCTCTACTAAATGCCCGCCGCATCCTAGATCATTTCCAATATCCGCCGCAAGCACTCTGATATATGTTCCGCGCGAACACTCGACATTAATCCTGACATAAGGGGGATCAAAATCCAAGAGATCTATATAGTTAATAGTTACCTGTCTTGAACTTCTTTCTACCTCTATGCCTTTTCTAGCTAACTCATAGAGCCTAACTCCGTCTTTTTTAACCGCAGAAAACATTGGCGGAGTTTGGTTTATTTTACCCTCATATTTAGAAAATGCATCAATTATTGCATTTTTTTCTAAATTTCCGGGATCACACTCTTCTAAAACTTTTCCAGTATTATCTAGAGTATCGGTTTTAATACCAAGATGAATAAGAGCCTCGTACTTTTTAAAATCATTTTTCATATACGGTATAACTTTAGTAGCCTTGTTAAAACATATAGGCAAAACACCGGTTGCGAAAGGATCAAGTGTACCTGTATGACCCGCTTTTTTAGCCTTAATTATTTTGTTTACCTCAGAAACTGCTTTTTGAGAAGTGATGCCTTTTGGCTTGTCTAAAACTATAACCCCATTCATCCTAAAGCCTCTTTAATACTAGGTATTATTTGGGATTTTACTTCTGAAATGCTGCCTTTAAGAGAACAACCTGCTGCTCGGGCGTGCCCTCCGCCGCCATAGCTCTCAGCTATTTTAGCAACATTTACCTTTCCCTTAGACCTTAAGCTCAATTTCCAGTCCGACTCCCTTTCACTTCTAAACAATATTGCAACTTCTACCCCTTTGATGCTCCTTGGAATATTAACCATGCCTTCTGTATCCTGTCTTGATGTGCCGGTTTTATCGAACATCTCTTTGTTTACATAAATTGATGCAATTGCACTGTCATCTGTTATTTCGAGCGTTGGTATAACTAATTTAAATAGTTCTAATTTTCTAAGCGGCTCGTTTTCATAAAGAGCCTGAGAGATTAGAGATGGGTCTACCCCTTTATCAACTAGATCGGCGGCTATTGTAAAAGTCTCTGAGCTTGTGTTTGAATAATTAAATGAACCTGTATCGCTGATAATTGTAGTATAGATGTTCTCAGCAATTGGTTTGTCAATTTCAATACCAACAAACTTTAAAAACCTATAAATTATTACCCCAGTAGATGAGGCCTTGCTGTCTAAAATATGAATGTCTGCCTCTGAGCCCGTGGTCTCGTGGTGATCAATAATTACTAGGTTTCTACAATTCTCAGATTTTACATATTCTTCAAATTCCCTGCCGGCCCTGTTTGCTCCAGTGCAATCAACAGCAAAAATTATATCAAAGGGTCCGTTGAGTGATTTAGTTGAAGTTACTATGTCATTAGAATATGGTAAAAATTCTAGCAGCTCCGGCACGCCGTCTTTGTTGTAGTATGATATGTCTTTGTTTAGCTTTTTGAGACCAAGACCAAGGCTCAATGTTGAGCCTAGGGCATCACCATCGGGATTTTCATGGGATGCAATAAGTATCTTATCAGATTTGTTGATTAAATCGTTTAGTTCATCAAATTCATTCATCGGCCTTAATCTCTCTAAGTACTTCATCAACCTTATAGCCAGTCTCAAGTGCAGTATCAAACATAAAATGTAGATCCGGTATTTTTCTCATCTTTAATCTTTTAGATAAAGTGGTTTTTATAAAGCCCTTGGCACTCTCGAGCCCTTTGAGCACTTCATCTTTATCAGTGGAATCATCTAGAACAGAAAAGAAAATATTTGCTACACTTAAATTATCTGATACTTTCGCGCCGGTTATAAAGGCTAAAGATACGCGAGGATCCTTAATCTCGCCCTTGACTATCATTTGCGATACTTCTTTTATAATTAAGTCTGAAATTCTTGCCGATCTCTTAAAAGTAGCTGCCAAAAAACTCTCCCCACTAAATATTTAAAATTTCTAATTCTCTAGCGCCAATCTGAACTAATCCCGTAGAATCTATAAAATCAGCTACTTGATCCAGCACTGAATTAGCATGGCGCTTCTCATTACTGACAAATGCAATTCCGATAGTCGCCTTTTGCCATAACTCGTTAGAGTCAACTTCGGCTATGGAAATATTATTGAATCTGGATTTCGCTCTATGAATCAAGCTTTTTAAGGTCTGCCTTTTTTCTTTAAGCGATCTGTTCCCGTCCATATATAAATCAATTCGGAGTATTCCTACGACCATTGATCACTTTTAAAGCTCTTGTTTAAACTCCTCATGCGTGTAAAACTCAAGAGTGTCACCAACTTTAACGTCATTGAATCTTTCTACTGTTATACCGCATTCGTAGCCTGCATTAACTTCTTTTGCATCATCTTTAAAGCGTTTTAATGAGGATAGTACACCATCAAAAATTATCACGCCTTCACGCAACACTCTTACGTTGCTGTCTCTTGTAACCTTGCCATCGTTTACAAAACATCCTGCAATTGTGCCTATTCTAGAGATATTGAAAGTTTCTCTAATTTCAGCATGACCAAGAATTTTTTCTTTAACAATTGGATCTAGTAGCCCTTCCATTGCGCCCCTGACTCTATCAATCAAATTATAAATAATAGTGTGGAGCTCAAGTGATATTCCTTCTCTTTCGGACATTTCAAGAGCCTTGACGTCAGGCCTGACATTAAATCCAACTATAATTGCGTTGGATGCACTGGCTAAAATCACATCTGTTTCATTCACACCGCCTACGCCGGTATGAACAATTTTAACTTGGCATTTTTCTGTGCTTAATTTAGTTATAGACTCTCTAACTGCCTCAACTGATCCCTGAGTGTCCGCTTTAATTATCAAGGCAAGCTCTTTGGCCTCTTCTTGTTCTAGAGTCTCAAACAAGTTCTCAAGCGATGGTTTTCTCTCTTTAGCTGCAATATTCTCTCTTTGTTTTGTCTCCCGGTGGCCTACAACATCTTTAGCGGCTTTTTCATCTTTAACAGCATAGAAACGCTCACCCGCTTCAGCCACACCGGAAAGGCCCATAATTTCAACAGGAACTGCAGGTCCTGCCTCATTTACTCTACCGCCCTTATCATCTATTAGCGCTCTAACTTTACCAAATGTAGTACCTGCAACTACCGTGTCACCAACTTTCAATGTTCCTTCGTTTACTATAACTGTTGCCACAGGTCCTCTACCTTTATCTAAAACGGCTTCAATTACAAATCCGTTAGCTCTCATATTTGTATCAGCTTTTAGCTCTAGTACATCAGCTTGAAGCAAGATTAGCTCTAAGAGCTCCTTAATTCCTGTGTTTTGTTTCGCAGATACTTCCGCAAATAGCGTATCGCCACCCCAATCCTCAGCTATTAGTCCTATTTCAGAAAGCTCTCTTTTTATTTTTTCAGGCTCAGCATCTGGCTTATCTACTTTATTAACTGCGACAATTATAGGAACCTCCGCCGCTTTAGCATGGTTTACAGCCTCAACTGTTTGAGGCATAACTCCATCATCTGCAGCTACAACGAGAATTACAACATCTGTTACTTTAGCTCCGCGCGCTCTCATAGCAGTAAATGCTTCATGTCCTGGTGTGTCTACGAACGCTACTTTTCTATCATTAACTTCAACAGAATATGCTCCTATGTGCTGAGTAATGCCGCCCGCTTCACCATCTACTACATTTGCTTTTCGTATTGTGTCTAAAAGTGTTGTTTTACCGTGATCGACATGACCCATCACAGTAACAACTGGAGGGCGTGTTGACATTTCGCTTTCAATATCCTCTTGCTGTGTTTCTAGAAGTAGATCTTCTTCTTCAAATATTTCTACAACTACGTCATAACCAAACTCTTCTGCAAGCAACAACGCTGTTTCGTTATCTATACTTTGGTTAATTGTAGCAGTAACACCTAAGGCAATAAGCTTCTTAATAAGCTCTCCAGCTTTAATACTCATGAGCTTGGCCAGTTCGCCAACATTTATTGACTCACCAATTTTTATGCTACGTTTTGCAGGCTTTGTCGGAAACTGTGCAAGATCTGATGAAGCCGCATCCCCGTTACGAGATTTGGCTGAAACGTTATCTTGTCTTGCCCGGTCTGAACCTTTAGCTCTGGGTCCAGTATTTGGAGTAGGTCTAGATCTTGATCTGCCGCCTTCAACTAAATATTCTCTTCTCTTGCCCGGCAGTTTTGCCCTAAACGCTTTCCTTAATTCTTCAAGCGTATCTTCATCAATTATCTCTTCGCGCTTAGGTTTTACTTTTTTGCCTTTTTTCTTAAATTTTTTCTCAGGCTGCTCATCATTAGTATCTTTAGGTGCTTGCGGCTGTTTTTCTGCTCCTTGTGTTTTTGATTCTTGAGTTTGAGAAGCTTCTGAACTTTCTTCTACTTTTTGTTCTTGCTCGCTAGGTCCTTGAACTTGCTGTTCTTCTGGCGTTGATGATTCATCTACACTAGGCTCTTGCGCCTGAGATGCATCCAGTTTCTCTTCGCCTGTAGGGAGCTCTTGTACTGCTTGTTCTTTAGGAGCCGACTCTTGGGTTTCAGCAACTGGAGCTTCTTGCGCAGGCTGAGCTTGGGACTCTATTTGCTCTGGCTCCGGCGCTGTTTCTTCAGTTTCTTTTAACTTTTTCTTTCTTCTAAGAACCACCCGGGCGCCTTTTCTTCTCTCAACAACTTCTGCCCCGGTCTCAGAACGAAATACCCTAACCTTTTCTTTTTCTTCGGATTTAACTTGTGTTTGTTGTGCTTCCCCGCTTTGAGGACCACCAAGTTTATCAATGATTTTCTTTGCTTCTTCAGCAGAAATAGAACTTGCATGACTCTTAACAGATATACCTAAACCTTTAGCAATATTTAAAATTTCCTTGCTAGGTTTGTTTAAGTCTTTTGAAAGTTCATATACTCTTATACTAGACATATTCATCATTTCCATAGCTGTTTAATATCAACCTTTTCCATTCACAATTGTAGAGTTTATCTAAAGAAGGGTACCAAAGTTTAATAAACTATGCAAAAGAGTGGTTATTTAGTGTTAGTTAACCTCTTGTTATTAAGCCTCAAATTTACAATGTTGTTTTATTCCTGCTCCAAAGCCGGTTCTTGCTCTGCTTCGGGCTCCTTTTGAGCCTCTTCAAGTAATTCCTCGGGGACCTCATCAGGATCTGTCATCTGGTCTAACTTATCTTTTAATGCTATCCTGGCTGCAGTTTGCAGTCTCTGCGCCTCCTCTTCGTCTCTTAAACCACCAGACTTAACTAGTGTTTCTGAGTCAGAAAAAGCTACGTCTTCTAACTTATGATATCCCTCTGCGTAGAGCAGATTTGCTGTAACTTCCTTTACATTAGGCAGTGACATTAACAAAGATACAACGTCTTGCTGCTCACGCTTCATCTGTGAATCTGTTTTTATATCAATTCGCCATTCTGTTAGCTGTGAGGCAAGCCTTACATTCTGACCGCGTCTACCAATTGCTAAAGATAGCTGGTCATCATCTACTATTATCTCCATAGATTTGTTTTCATCATCAATGATTACTTTGCTAACAGCTGCAGGTGATAGTGCATTGCATGCAAACCTGGCCGGATCTGGAGACCAAGGAACAATGTCTATTTTTTCTCCTCTTAGCTCCTGAATAACATTCTGAACCCTTGCTCCTCTCATACCTACGCATGCGCCTACAGGATCCACATCTTGGTCGTTTGATGACACTGCAATTTTTGTGCGTCCCCCAGGGTCTCTTGAGATAGCCTGAATTTCTACTATCTGCTCGCCAATTTCTGGAACTTCAGATTCAAAAAGTTTTCTTACAAAATCTTTATGTGAACGAGAGAGAATTAACTGAGGTCCTCTTTTAGTTTCTTTAATATCAACCAAAATTGCTCTGATTCTTTCTTTGGGTTTGTAGTATTCTCTTTGTACCTGCTGCTCGGGCGGAAGATAAGCTTCTGTTTTACCAAGATCAACTATTATATTTCGTCTTTCAACTCTTCTAACAATACCGCTTATTAGCTCGCCCTTTCTATTCTTAAACTCCTCATAAATAACTTTTCCCTCAGCTTCTTTTATGCTTTGGAGTATTCTCTGTTTAGCATTTTGAATAGCAATTCTAGTAAATTCAGGGTTGATTTTTACGCCAATCTGATCTCCTAGTTCGGCTTCTGGGTCAAGATTAATAGCCTCGTCTTCACTAATTTCCATTTCAGGCTCTTCAATCTGCTCTACTACCGTTTTAAACTCGAATAGCTCGACATCACCGTCATCTTCATTGAAATGCACCTCGAGCTCTTTGTCTAGATCCTGCATACGGAACAATTTTTGTGCAGCTGAAAGCACTGCTTCCTCTACAGCTGAAACAATCTCTTCTCTCTCAATGCCCTTGTCCTTGCAGACAGAATCCATTACCCGGGTTAATTCAGTTAGCGCTGACATTATATATCTCCCTCTAAAAATCTATTTCCAAGTTTGCCTTTTCTATTTTTTCATAAGGAATCGAATAATTGGCCTCTTGAGTTTCAATTGACAACACCTCGTCTACGAAATCCAAGATCTTCCCTGTAAATACATTCTTATCGCTTATTTCTTCGTTTGTTTTAAGTTTAATAGTTTTACCCTTAAATCTTATATAATCACTTGGCTTACGAAGCGGCCTAGTTAGGCCAGGTGATGATATCTCAAGTGTATAGGAGCCTGGAATAACCTCATGTACATCTAATAGCGCTCCTAGTTCTCTACTTATCTGAGCGCAGTCATCTATATTTACTCCGCCTTCTTTGTCAATAAAGATTCTAAGTACTCCTTTTCGGCTCTGGCCTTTGAATTCTATATCGAACAGTTCTAAGTTTTTCTCATATAAAATGGGTTCTAAAAGTTCTTTTATATTAGATATAATATTCTGCTCAGATACATTCATTACAAAGAACCCTTTTATATCTTGACTATTGTAAAAATGCCTAAAAAATAAAAAAAGCGGGGTAAACCCGCTTTTTGGTTAGTGAAATACTACCTTATCTTTACGCTTAGAGCAAGAAGTCATATATAGAAATAAAATTTACTAAAACACTTTTATTAAGACCTAATATACTGCAATTATTACATTCTATCGTTATTTATGCATACCAGAGTCTAATTTACCTATGATATGGCCTGAACCTTAACTTAATCTGATGAAGCTGGTTTTGCTGCTGCGGTGTTAAGACATCCTTTATCTTTAAAAACATTTCAACTTTAGTTCTAGTATATGCAGCTTTGGTGTTCTCTATGCCGTCGATCAGATTTAGTACATCTTCTTTTTTAGCATTGGGGTTTTGCAGTTCTTTTTTAAGCTGAACTTCATTTGATCTAAGCTCTTTTTGATAATTGATAAATTGTTTTTTGTAAGATTTGAATATGCTATCTATTTGATTTACTTGACCAGGGCTCATATTTAGTCGTTCAACAATTTGAGGGTTTTTCCACCACTTGTAACTTGCCCCCGAGCCAAGCATTGCGCTTGCGCTCATAGTAAAAACAATTGTTAAAACAAAAAACAACAACGATATTCTCAATTAAAGCCTCCGTTAATGTCTACATCAGTGCCTCCGTCCCAAGGACCGTAGATAGAAAGTATGTCGGCAGTCTCTTTCGCCAAGGCATTATCAAGCTCAATCAGTATTAGTTCATCTCGTTCATCAGTGCTCATAAATAGTGAGTTTCTGGTATCGGGGCTAAATGCACCGAAAGTTATTATGCTCACCAAAAAGATTGAGGCCATTGCACCCGCTAATGTCCAATTAGGCTTTAGATTTTTGATCCAATTTACAACTCCAGAGCTGGATTTAAGCTTTTCCTCATCTACTTTGCTCCAGAAATTGGACAAATAGGCTGATTCGGGCTCCATTTCGTCCAATGTGTCTAATAAACTCCATAATTCTTTAGACTCTGACGCATATTCTATGCAACTCGGGCAACACTCTAAATGCTCATTTAGATCAGATTTTGATATATCCAGACCATTTAGAGAATATTCTAAGAGCTGTTCTTTTATCTTGTTACAGTCCATATTCTCCCTCCTCAGTCAAATATGGTTTAAGCTTGTTTACTAATTTCATCCTTCCTCTATGAACATAGGCCTTAACTGCACCAACAGTGCATTCAAGCACATGGGCAGTTTCTTCGTACGATAGGCCTTCATATTTACAAAGCATAATAGCAATTTTTTCTCTTTCAGGCAAAGTTTCCATTGCGCTAAATATTACATTTCTCATTTCTTTTCTATAGATAATGTCATCTGATATTTCAACACTTATATCTTCTTGTTCTCCTGCCATTTCACTTATTTCATCTAAGCTAACATTGGTATTCTTTTTTTTTACGAACGTCAGGCTAACATTGGTTGCGATCTTATAGAGCCAGGTTGTAAATTTAGCCTCAGGTTTGTATTTATCAGCCGAGCGGTAGACTCTTAAAAATACTTCCTGTGCAAGATCTTCTGAATTTTCCTTTAAATTCGTAAATCTATATATGTAATTCAACACCCCTTTATAATGCCTTTTCATAAGCTCGCTAAATGCACTATCGTCCCCAGCTTTTGTCCTTAGCATTAGCTCTATATCGCTTTCCATATGAACGCCATAACAGCTTTATTAATTAATAACTGTAAATATCAGAAAAAGTTGCACAATTTCCCAAATTTAGTCTTAAATTCGCCCCATTATTAATATTTGAAGGAATTTAGCAATAGGTCATTATAAATCTTGTTGGATTATTTCTTTTTAAGTCTGTCTAGATACTCACCAGATCTAGTATCAACCCTAATAATGTCGCCAATATCTATAAATAGCGGTACCTGAATTGTAGCGCCGGTCTCAAGAACTGCAGGCTTGGTGCCTCCTGATACAGTATCTCCTTTAACACCTGGCTCTGTCTGAGAGATTTCAAGCTCAACCGCAGTCGGCAGCTCAACTCCCATAGGCTCATCATTATAGTATAGTATGTTTATTTCCTGCTGCTCTTTTATATAGTTAGCTGATTCTCCCAGCTGATCTTTAGTAAGCCCGTACTGTTCATAAGATTCTAAGTCCATAAAGTGAAAACCTATATCATCTTTATATAGAAACTGCATATTTTTTCTATCCATATCAGGAACTTTAAAAGCATCGCCAGATCTAAAGCTCTTTTCTTGAACAGCACCTGTCACAACATTTTTAATCTTGGTTTTCATCACAGCGCTTCTCTGGGCCATTTTTGAGTGCTTGTACTCAATAATCTCCCATATCTCTCCGTCATACTCTATCTTAAGTCCTTTATGAAATTGATTGGTTTCTACTACTCCCATGACATAATACCTCCTAAAATATCTTACAAACTTACTTGTTCATCGACCAGACCCTTTAAAAAAGATCCTCATCATCTAGGTCATTACTACTAATTGTAACACGATCTGAGTCTTGTGAAATGCGGTAGTCCTCTTTTGCCCAGGTGCCAAGATCAATCATCTTACATCTCTCTGAGCAAAAAGGCCTCCACTTATTCTCATGCCAGAGCACTTCCTTTTCACACTTTGGGCATTTTACTTTTAAAGTCATAAGCTATGTCCTCTTAAACATTCTCTCTATTTCGTAGTATGTAAGTTCTTGCGCAACCGGCCTTCCGTGCGGGCACGAGTGAGGGAATTCCATCTGATCAAGCTCGTTTAGAAGCGCTCTCATTTCCTCATGGCTTAGATTAAAACTGGCCGTTATAGAAGAATGGCATGCCATTGTGGCTATGACTAGATCTATTTTCTCACTAATGCTCTCCTCTTTACCTTCGGAGGCAATTTCTGAAACTACGTCTTTAACCAGTTCTGATGATTTGGCATTTCTAAGTAGAGCAGGAACCGAGCGTATTAAAAAACTGTTGTTGCCAAACTCTTCAATACTAAAACCTAAAGTTTCAAAGTCCGCTAGATGTTTAATAAGTAGACTTGCCTCAAACGGCGGAAGCTCCACGACCTCAGGAACTAGTAGTTCCTGGACCTGCAGCTTTTGATTCTTTAGGTAGGCATTTTTTAGTCTTTCATAGTTAATCCTCTCATGCGCAGCGTGCTGATCGACCAGTATCATTGCTCTCTCAGATGCGCATACAATGTAGAGCTCTCTAATCTGCCCCACAATCTTGAGATTGGAATAGAGGCCCTCTTTATCAAACAAACGATCTCCAGTCTGACCACTAATCGGGAACTCAGGAGTTAAATTTCGCCGGGGAGCTATATTTTCTTGAGAAACGTCTAAATTTTGCGGAGCTGACTTATTAAGGTGATGTACTTCTTCTGCTAATGCCCTATCAACATGGTAGGAAGAGTTAGGTTTATTGTAGCTGCTTGGTGAGTTGGTATTTTGCAAAAATCTATCATGTGCGTGAGTGACGCTTTCTTTATAACTCTTTATCCAAGGCGCATCTCTTAGCATGTTGTGTATTGAAGATTTAATCAGATCAGCAATAAGTCTTTGATTTCTGAATCTGACTTCATTTTTAGTTGGATGGACATTTACGTCAACCTCAGGAAAAGGCATCTCTATAAAAAGAGCGCCCTGAGGGAATTTCCTTTTCTCGAGCATCTTCCCATATGCATCTATAATAATTCTTGTTAAAAATTTATCCCTTACGGCTCTGCCATTAATATATGTAAATAATTTGTGTGTAGTAGAACGCGTATCTAGAGGACTGCTCATATAGCCAGAAACTTTTACACCCTCTGCTTGGGCTGAAACACTTTGAAGCTGAGTTCTAGGGAATATATCTGAAAGCCTATGTAATAGTTCGTCTCTTTTGGAAAGTTTCAATATTGTTTTGCCTTCACTTATCACTTCAAAACCTATTTCAGCTCTAGACATTGCCTCACGCTGAACAATGTCTAGCACATTTGACAGTTCTGTCTCTATCTTTTTCATAAATTTTAGTCTGACGGGAGTGTTAAAGAAGAGGTTTTTAACTTCTATAGTAGTTCCTGGAGGACATCCGGTTTCCTCAACTTTTTTCACCTTACCGCCCTCAATTGTTATCATGGTCCCGATCATATCCTCAGATGTTCTGGTTGTAAGCTTAAACCTGGACACGCTTGCAATACTGGGAATTGCCTCTCCCCTAAAACCCAGAGAATTTACTGAAAAAAGATCATTTATATCTTTAATTTTACTTGTGGCGTGGCGCTCAAGACATAAAAGCGCCTCGTCTCTGCTCATCCCAATTCCGTCATCTGATATTTGGATTAATTTTTTGCCGCCTGAAAGGAGCGTAATTTTTATTGAAGTACTCCGTGCATCTATTGAGTTCTCAATTAGCTCTTTTACTACAGATGATGGTCGTTCTACAATCTCACCTGCAGCTATCTTTGAAACTACGTTGTCAGATAAGATCCTTATTTTTGCCATAGATTAATAACCTTCATAATATAGTGCAACAGACTAAGTAAATAGCTGCCATATTCCTAATGCTAGAAGAAAAAGGACTGGAATTACAATACATGCAATAGAAAGTACTGTGTAGAACGAAAGAGTTTTATAAGATGCTACTCCATATACGTCGTCAGAATGTTGTTTTAAAATTCTTTTGAATTCACTCCACATTGTCTAAGTAAACCTACCCCAATTATAAATTAAATGCTAAGTGCGGCCTCTAGGATGAGACAAATCTATTACTTTATTTTCTTGGCAGCCGTAAGAGCTTCTACATATGAATCTACCGGCACAGCTGCAAGGCTCATTATCTCAATCGTACCCCTGGCACACAGATCTACTGATAGCTCACTTACAGTTTCATTATCCGGGGCCTCAATCACGCTGACAAAATCATATGGACCCAAGGTTGCGTACTGCTCAATAACCTTTACACCTGATTTCTCAATCTCAACTCCTACCTCTTTAATCCTTGCGGGTCTCTCTTTGATAGTCTTTCTGCCTTCAGTTGTGAGCTTACTAAGCAATATATAAACAGACATTATTTTGCCCCTTGGTTTTTTGATTTGCGCTTATATTATTCCAGCTTTTTAGTATTATTGGCAATAGAGCTTAAATTCTTAACTATTGCCAGTTATTTTACATAGGTACAATTTCAGCTTTAATTATGTATAATCTTATCACTATCTTGCAGCACAATGAGGAGATTAAATGTATTGCATAACCCAGCACCGCTCTAAACTAAATATATCAAAATTAAATATTCTAATCCTTGCTATAGCCTCTTTTCTATTTGTAAGCTTTGCGTTATCCAGCGCTCATGCTCAGAAACCAAACAAACCTGAGTCTGTTAAAAGAGTAATAGTGGTAAAAGATTATAAATGGGCCTCAGCCGGTATGGGTAGGCCTGCCATTATGTCGGAGATAACAATCGAAAACAGAAGTGACAATGACTACAAAGATCTAGCTGTAGAAGTAGATTTTTATACAGCAAACGACATCCCTCTAGGCTCACTTAGATCAACTATTAAAGAAATCCTGCCGGCCAGGAGTGAGATGACTTTTAATAACCTTAATTTTGGAATAATGCACTCAGAGCTCAACAACTCTGTTGCCAGAGTAGTTAAAGCAGAGCTTATTGAAAAAGGCACACCTACGCAGGCAAAGGATCTTATATTGGTAAAAAATTGGGAATGGACCGGCGGGCAATATGGTACCGAGGGAATTTTAAAAGAGATAACACTTGATAACAGAAGCGGTGAGGCTTGGAAGGATATTGAGATTAACGTTAACTTTTTAGGAACCAAAGGCGGCAAATTGGGTGTAAGAGGCTTTACCAGTAGAGCGGTAATACACGATGTGATACCGCCTAGGAGTGAGCGTACCTATTATGGCATAAATGTTGGATTTAGACACCCTGACGCAAAAGAGGTAGTCATAACCGTAAGACAAGCAAAGCCAATATCAGACAAAGAGCTTAAAATTAAGATGGCTAAAAAAGAGGGTAAAACAGCTGTTAAAAAGAAGAAGACAAAACCTACAACAGTAACAGAAGACGGAACGGTAATACCAGATCCTAACTATGATGAGAGTGGGAAAAAGCTGTCTTTATCTGAAAAGTACAAAAAGAAGCTGGCCGAAGAACAGGGAACAGCCCCTCCACCGCTTCCTGCAGAGGATGCACCAGCCGTTTCATCAGACACTGCTCCTGCTGAGGAAATTGTAGCCTCAGGCGCACCTACAGAACAGAGCGCAGAAGTAACTGAGGCTATCACTGCGCCGCAAGCTCCACCTGCTCCTGATGCTCCGCCACTGCCTGATACTCCAACATCACCAGCGGCTGACACAACCACAGCGCAAAGTGATGAAGAATACGAGTACGAATATGAAGAGGAAGTGCCTCTGCCGACTGAGGACATAGTAGTGGAAGACTTTAAATTCTCAGGTGCTGTACCTCAGACTATGGGAAGAATTACTGAGATAACCCTTCGGAACTTAAGCGAGATTCCTTATACTAAAATAGAGCTAAAAGTTGATTTCTTCTCATTTAAAGAAGAAACACCTATGTTCTCTAACAGAGCGACAATTGTAGACGTTCTTCCCGCTAAGGGAACAAAAACATTTAAAAATATTGAGGCTGGTTTTATCAATGCAATTCCGCAGGAAGTAAGAATTCAGGTACTAGACGCAATACCGTTTAGCCAGTATTAGTTAGTAGGCTATTTAAAGTAGATTTAGCTGGGTACCGCCAGGTTTTCTAAAATACTCTGTTGAGAGAGTTATTGAAGTCTTATCCATACCAGACCTTTTTTTGGCTACATCAAACATGTCCTTTACTTGCTCAGCATATATACCCTTTCCTTTCATTCTCTCATAGAATTCCTTGCTGTTTAGATCCCCATCTCTAATTGATTTTATCCTGTTGAGCACTTTCTCAGCTCTATCTGGAAAATGCCTGTGTAGCCATTTTGAAAACAAATCTGACACCCCGTATGGGAGCCTTAACATTATGTATGAAGCCGCAACCGCACCTGAGTCGGCTGAAGCTTGTATTATTTTTGGCAGCTCATGATCTGTAAGTCCAGGCACAACCGGGGCCACCATGACCATAACGGGTATGCCGGCTTTTGAAAGCTCCTCAATTGCCTTTAGTCTAAGCCTGGGCTCTGAAGTTCTTGGCTCCATCAGGTTTTTTATTTTTGGATCTAGTGTTGTAATTGACACAGCCACGAGAGCGCCGTTCCATTTCGCAAAATCACAGAGAATATCTATGTCTCTAGTTACAAGATAGTTTTTGGTAATAATTCCGATAGGATTTTTAAACTCCTCTAACACTTCAAGACAGCGCCTTGTTAATTCAAAGCGCCTTTCAGCTGGCTGGTAACAGTCTGTATTGCCGCTGATGGCTATTGTTTCGGGTATATACTTCTTAGCAGAAAGCTCCTTTCTTAGTAAAGTGGGAGCATCCTTCTTTACAAATATCTTGGTCTCAAAGTCTAGTCCTAAAGATAGCCCAAGATATTCATGTGATGGTCTCGCATAGCAATATATGCATCCATGCTCACAGCCGCGGTAGGGATTTATACCTGCATTAAATCCAACATCCGGGCTGTCATTGTAGGTAATGATAGATTTTGTAGTGTCTTTGTAAAAAACTGTCTTAGGAGACAGGCCCTGAGTTATTTCCTCTTCAGTCGGTATAAAATCAATTTGGTCAAAACGATTGCCCGGATTCTCTGCTGCTCCCCTTCCCTTATATCCATCACGCATAAAAAAAGTATATAAGATTAGATTAAAAGATCACAGGCATCTTTTTTTTTACTATAAAAAGGTTTGCGTAGAAATTTGGTGGGATTAAACAAAAGTCTCAAGCTCTTTTACAAGCTCATCTACTATTTGGTGCTCTTTAAATGATCTGACTAACTTTCCGTCCTTGTAGAGCATGCCTTTTCCTCTGCCGCCGGCAATTCCTATATCAGCTTCAGACGCTTCTCCGGGTCCGTTAACAACGCAGCCTAAAATCGCAACTTTAATAGGCCTTGGAAGCTCAATATCAGTGATTCTGTCCTCAACATCTTTTACAAGCTTCATGAGATCAATCTCAAGCCTGCCGCAACCTGGACAGGAAATAAGCTCAATACCGTTTCGCCTAAGCCCAAGTGATCTAAGAATATTAAACCCTACTTTGATCTCATCCACAGGATCGCCGGTCAACGAGACTCTGATTGTATCGCCAATTCCTTCGGCCAAAAGTGTGCCTATGCCGATTGAGGACTTGATAGTACCCATCTCATATGTTCCAGCCTCTGTCACGCCCAAGTGAAGTGGATACTCGCATCTTTCTGCCAACAAGCGGTAGGAGGCAATCATCTTTTGAACATCTGTTGATTTCACTGAGATCTTAATATCCCTAAAGTCTAAGTCCTCAAGGATTTGTACATGCTTAAATGCGCTCTCAGCCAGTGCTTCCGGCGTTGGAGAGCCGTGTTTTTTTAAAATGTCTTTATCTAAGGATCCAGAGTTTACGCCGATACGAATAGGGATACCTCTTTCTTTAACAGCGTCGACAACAGCTTTGATGCGGTATTTTGCCCCTATATTGCCGGGGTTAATTCTCATGCCGTCAACGCCTTGCTTCACTGCTTCAAGGGCAAGTTTGTAGTCAAAATGTATGTCTGATACGATTGGAATATTGGTCTGTTTTTTAATTTCGCCCAATGACATAGCAGCTTCCATATCAGGAACAGCTAGTCGCACTATATCACAGCCAGCCTTTTCAAGACTCTTAATCTGAGCCACAGTTGCAGCAACATCGCGTGTATCGGTTTTGGTCATTGACTGAACTGTAACCGGAGCTCCTCCACCAACTTTAACTCCTCCAATTTCAATCTGTCTGGAAGTTCTTCCCATTTTTTCTAGTGTAAAGATTATTTAGATTTACGCGTTAAGTGTATAACAAAAATAGATCAAATCAATCAGTTAGCATCAGTTGTTTCTTCGGCATCTTTCTTTGAGCCTTTCTTTGCTCCCCGGCCCTTACCACCAGGCTTAGACTCAACTATGTTTCCGTTTTCATCAATGTTGAGAATAGTTCTGCATTTTGGATATCCGGTGCAGCCTAGAAATTTGCCGTAGCGCCCTTTTCGCTCTGCCATGGGCTTTCCGCATTTCTCACACTTTATATCTTCTCTAATTACGGGCTCTTCTTTCTCTATAATTTTAATATTCCCATCTGGATCATATTCAAAAGCTTTTGCGTTTTTACAGTCGGGGTATTTTGAGCATGCTAAGAACTCTCCTCGTCTGCTCTGTTTTATAACCATCGGGGCGTCGCACTTATCACAAGGCAAATCTTCTCTTAACTCTGGCGCTGCTCTTTCAACGATTACGATTTTTCCTTCTTTGTCATACTCAAAAGCTTTTGCGCTTTTACAATCAGGGTATCTTGAGCAGGACAAGAACTCTCCACCCCTGCCCCATTTAATAATCATTGGAGCGTTGCAGGTATCACAAGATATATTTGTCTCAACCCCTTTCATTGAATCTTGGGCTTTGTCTAATCTATCTGAAAAACCGCTGTAGAATTTCTTTAAAAGCTCTACCCAGTTGATGCTGCCTTCCTCAACATCATCCAATTTTTCTTCCATTTCGGCAGTGAACTGAACATCCATGATCTCTGGAAAACCTTGTATAAGTAGATCATTAACAGTGCGGCCCAAAACCGTAGGAGAAAGTCTGTTTTTCTCTCTAAGAACATATTCGCGGTCCTGTATGGTGGAGATAATGCTTGCATAGGTAGATGGACGTCCAATACCTTTTTCCTCAAGCTCTTTTACCAGCGAGCTTTCGGTAAATCTAGGCGGCGGCTGAGTAAAATGCTGTTTCCCTTCAAGATTTATAAGATCAAGCGCATCGCCGGAATTTAGATCCGGGAGCTTTCTCATTTCATCTTTTTCTTTAGCTTCTTCCTCTTCTTCTTTGCCCTCAAGATACACGGCTGAAAAACCGGGGAACTTAACAATCGATCCAGTAGCTCTAAATACCGCTTTTCCTGCTTCAATCTCTACCGTGGTTTGATCATAAATCATAGCTGTCATTTGAGATGCGACAAACCTTTGCCAGATTAGTTTATAAAGCTTAAATTCATCTTCTGATAGGAATTCTTTTATTGACTCCGGTATTTTATCAACAAATGTCGGCCTTATAGCCTCGTGTGCATCCTGAGCCGATTTTTTGACTTTAAATGTGTTTGGCTTTTCAGGCAAATACTCATCGCCGTAATTTGTTTTTACATATGCCCTCACATCCTCAAGCGCATCATTTGAGACTCTAACCGAGTCTGTTCTCATATAAGTAATTAAACCAACAGGGCCCTCAGCGCCAAGGTCAATTCCCTCATATAGCTTTTGTGCTACAGACATTGTTTTCTTGGTGCCAAACCTGATCTTTCGTGAAGCTTCTTGTTGAAGCGTGCTGGTAATAAAAGGCGGTGTAGCATTTCTTTTTTTATCTTTGCGGTCTACTTTAGAAACAACGTAATTCTGATTTCTAATCGAGTCTAATATATGATTAGACTGTTCTTCATTCCCTATTTCCGCTTTATCCCCATCAAACCTAACTAAATTTGCAATGAATGATTCTTTGGTCTCATCCTGAGTTCTTTTAAGCTCAGATTCAATAGACCAATATTCTCTTGGCTTAAATGCCTCAATTTCCCTTTCTCTTTCTACGACTATTCTAAGTGCAACACTCTGCACCCTTCCAGCGCTAAGGCCTTTTTTAACTTTTCTCCAAAGTAGCGGGCTTACCTGATAGCCCACAAGTCTGTCGAGTACTCTTCTTGCCTGCTGGGCCTCGAATCTATCTTGGCTAAGGTCTGTTGGGTTTTCTATAGATTTTTGTACCGCGTTTTTAGTAATTTCATGAAATAGAACCCTGTGGGATCTATCCCATATGTTTAATTCATTAGCAATGTGCCAGGCGATCGCCTCGCCTTCTCGATCAGGGTCAGACGCTAAATAGACATTCTCTGCTTTCTTTGCTGCTTTTTTAAGCTTATCTAAATATTTGCCTTTTCCCCTTATTACTACGTACTCAGGATTAAAATCATTATCGACATCCACTCCTAGTTTGCTTGTAGGTAGATCAATAAGATGTCCTGATGAAGCTTCAACGCTAAAATCAGTACCCAAGTATTTTTTAATTGTCTTGGCTTTTGCCGGTGACTCAACAATTATTAAAGATTTAGACATTTCACACCTTATATGTATTTAATATCACTGTTTAGATTAATCATAATCATTTGAGATTCAATCATAAAACAGATCATACGCATTTTACCTGAATAAATAATAATGCAAATATAAAGGTAATGATGATTGGCTAATTGCCAATACCTACTCCAAAATATTTAAGTCCTAACTTTAAAAGCGCCTGGGGTTTATACAAATTGCGCCCATCAAAAATCACGTCTCCATTCATTAGTTCTTTCATTTTGGGAAAATCCGGCTGACGGTACTCATTCCACTCAGTATTGATTATTAGTGCCTCTGCATCTTTTAAAGCGCCGTAGTTAGTATCTGCATATTCTACTTTTTCGCCAAGTTCAAGCTTGGCATTATTCATTGCAACAGGATCATGCACACAAACTTGGGCGCCAGCCTTGAGCAGTTTATCAATTATATAGAGTGAGGGCGCCTCTCTTATGTCATCAGTTTTGGGCTTAAATGAAATGCCCCAAATTGCAATTTTCTTGTTCTTTAAATCTCCGCTAAAGTAATTGTGGACTTTATTCCAAAAATGCTCTCTTTGGTTTGCATTAACCTCGTCTGTGGCAGAGCAAAGCTTAAGCTCAGATTCGTATTGTTTTCCTGTATTCACAAGTGCCTTAACATCCTTGGGGAAACATGAACCGCCGTAGCCTATTCCGGGAAAAAGAAAATGACGTCCAATTCTATCATCCGAACCGATAGCAACCCTTACTTCAGATATGTCGGCGCCTACTACTTCGCAAAGGTTTGCGATTTCGTTCATAAAAGAAATTCTGGTTGCCAGCATGGCATTAGCTGTATACTTTGCGAGCTCAGAGGACCTGATTGAGACTACTATTGCTCGGTCCATTGATCTCATAAACGGTGCATAGAGTTCCTTGAGTATCTCACCAGTGGCTTCATTCTCCACCCCAATTATGACCCTGTCTGGCTTCATAAAATCCTCAACTGCAGCTCCTTCTTTTAAAAACTCAGGGTTTGAAGCGACATCAAAATTAACATCAGTAATTTTTTTAATTTCATCTCGTATCATTTCGGTCGTTCCTACAGGAACAGTGCTTTTAGTCACAACAACTTTATAATCATCTATGCTCTTGCCTATAGATTTTGCCACGCTTACAACTGCGCTCGTATCCGCAGATCCGTCATCTTTAGGAGGTGTACCAACAGCTATTAAGACTATTTGAGAATTTTTTATGCCGTAAGCTATATCAGTTGTGAAGTGCAGCCTTTGTTCTTTAATGTTCTTTTTTACTATATCTTCAAGGCCCGGCTCATAAAAAGTGACTTTACCTTCTTTAAGACTTGCCACCTTTTCCTCGTCAATATCAACGCATATAACATTGTTTCCGCTTCCTGAAAGGCATGCCCCTGTAACCAAACCTACATATCCTGTCCCAATTACACATATGTTCATAATTTACCTCTAATTTTTGAAAGGATACTAGAATATCATGAAAAAATGAATTTGATATAAAGAAATCCTAATTCGGCACAATCTGCCATAAGTTTGAAGTACTGGGTCTAATATATTGGTGAGTCCTAGTTAATCAGACCATTTTGAAAGCCAAAAAGCATAAGTTCTGACCTATTTTTTAGGGACAATTTTTTAAAGACTTTATATAAATGAAACTTCACCGTCTTCTCACTAATATATAAACCTGTTGCTATTTCTTTATTCGTCATGCCTTTGAGAACTAGCTTTATTATCTTTATTTCAGTTTCTGTTAAATCATAGATCTGGCCTTTAAGATTAAACTCATTAGTCGGATAAGATTTCCCGTCTACTACTTTTCCCATGATTTTTCTATCCGCCCAAAGTTCCCCATCATATACCGCAATTATTGCTTTTATAAGTTCCTTAGAATTTTCTTTTTTATTTATGTAGCCCCTAATCCCAGATCTTAAGCCACTGATTAGAAGGTTTTCACTATACTCATCGTCAACGAGCAGTATTACTCTTGCGCTCTTATTTTTTCTTGCCAGCTCTAAAATTTTATTTAGGTTAAGCCCTTTAAGCTCTGCATCTATTAGAAGTATATCAAAGCTCTTTTTCTTAGTAGCCTCAATTAGATTAATTAAATTAGATACCGCACCCACAACATTTATTCTTTTATCTGATTCTAAAAGGGTTGAAACACTTTCTGCATAAATCGGAAAAGGGCAGGCAACAATAACTTTTACCTTATGAGATTTCTTATTAGAGGCTCTTTTAGTTTGCGGCACAACTATCACGTCCTATGATTTATAAAATTTATAATACCATAGGTGCTCCGGCTTGCCATACTTTAGTATTAATATATAAATTTAGATTATGGGCTCTGAGGAGGTCCTATTAGCGGTGCCATTACTGGTTTGGCTAAGCCAATAAACACGACCATCTCTTCTCCTCCCGGGTTTTCAGATATAGCAATTGTCTCGAAGTTGTTAGTAGCCCATACATTTCCAGACGGGTCTATCTGGACAGACGTACTTCTTTTAAGACCATTAAAGAAATAACCCAGGGGCGCTATAGGGTCTCCTGTCTCTAAACCCGGTGGGCACATGCTTGTGTCTTCCCCGCAAAAGTATGAAACAGTATTCCCATCAAAGTTAGATACCCACACATTACCGGCTCCGTCGACCGAAATACCCCAAGGCATCAGCAGCCCTCCGCCCTTGAAAGAGCCGATCTCGGTTCCGTCTGAGTTAACCATAATTACAGATGCGTCTGGGTTCGTAAAGTCCGGGTCAAGCGTGAGCGCAATAAACAATAACATGCCAGGTACGGAGCCCCCATCACAAGGAGCAGTTACAAAGCCTGAGTTCGCCACCCATGTGTTTCCGAACATGTCTGTAGCAAGACCCATCGGCTTGTTAAAACCGGCTTCTGCCGCCTGATCCCCTGACACATTAAATATCAGATTTCCGTCAGGATCAAACTTCGCAACGTTTGAGGTCCCGTTCCCCGTTACCCATGCGTTTCCGTCTATATCAATTGCGATATCAAAAGGCTTGACGACTATTGTTTCGTCTGAATCGTCCATCTCTTGTATTACAAATGCCTGGTCGGGGTCTCCACCGGGAAATATTGTTACATGGTCTGCGCTACAGCTTGCAATCCAGATATTACCTTTTTTGTCTGACACAGTACCTTGAGGATAGAAGATCGTATTACCGGCTCCCATAAAACCACCTATGTCATTCCCCACTGTAGTAGGTGAAATGGGAACACCTTCTGATGAGAATTTTGATACTGATCTAGCTCGAAGATCTTGCTCAATCGGATTAAACATGCACCCAACTCCCTGGAAAGCAAAATTGCCGATCCAAACATTCCCCCCTGGGTCAAGGGTGATACCGTAACCCGCTCCATAAACCCCCCCGCCCTGATAAGGCGCACCCGGCGCATCCTCGCCCGTGGGAGTTAGCCTGAGAACATGATCGTCGCCGCAGACTACATCCAATGGGTTTTCTCTGAACACAAAGTTATTAGTGATCCATGCATTCCCTTCAGCATCAAACGCAGTGTTTCCGGGCCCATTGATTTCCATGCCATTACCTACGTATCTTATTGCAATTATCCACGCATTAATATCCTGAGTTGAATTAAGAGTAGGTCCGTACACCTGCTCTAGTAGTGAAAAGTCAAATAGTGCTTGTACATTCTGCCACGGGAAGTGAGCAATATTTAAGGCAGCCATAAGCGTGTCAGAAGGCTCTTCACCTCCTGGGGGAGTAGCCAGGTCAAAAAGAGTATCGCACCTATTGTCATCACGAACGCACGCCGCTAGCATATTGGATAGTGAATTAAAAGCGCCCTGAGTTGTAGTGCTTGATCCGTTTGGAAATGTGTTTAGAAATAAAGTAGTGTTGCCGGTTTCTATATCTACAAGTCTTCTCAGAATATCAGCTGCATTTTGAAGCCCTGGCGAAGGGCCGTCTATCTCGTCACCTACAAAAAACTGCGACATTGCGTATGCGGTAGCAACAGTAGTTCTTTCATTTATTACTATATCCCGTTTCACTGGCTCCTGGCCAAGAACTGTTGCCAATCTGGTTTGCCGTGTTGTTAAAACACCATTTGTATTGTTAGCAATTGGAACTATATCTCCTGTAGTTAGATACAGGACCGCATTAGAATCTGATGGAGGGTTATAATTTATTCTAAAGAGGCCAAACTCATCAGTCTCAGCTGTGCCTAGTATCCTAACAAAACCATCAGTGCCAGTGCTCTTTAGTACAACATTCACAAATTCTATCGGCAGCTCGCCGCTTAGAACAAATCCTCTAATTTGTGCTTGGTTGTTGTCTGAATCACATGAACTTATAAGTAAAACTAAAGATAGTAATGAGAAAATTACAACAGTATTAAGTGCATTTAAATTTTTATATCTAAACATTTTCCTATCCTCCACTTCAAAATTAGTAGCAATAATAATATAGAATCTATACGAATAAAATAAGCTAGCAGATTCAATCTGTAGATAATATTATTTAGGTGGTTAGCTCATAATTCAATGCAGATTTTGGTCTTCTACTTAATCTGGAAAATTTTCCCCGGGAGCTGCTGGACATAGTCGTTTAGCTCCAGAGTGAGCAAGATTGAAAGAAGGTTTGCAGACTCTATACCTGTTTTTTTATGTATATCATCAATATGTTGTGGTTCACTGCTTAATACTGAATAAACTTCCTTTTGGTTTTGTGATAATTTATCAAGGACTTTTTGAGTTCTTTCTTCCTCGAACAAACCTGAGCTTTTTAAATTCGCAAATGCTTCAAATTCTAAGAGCACATCATCCACTGTTTCTACAAGTTTTGCGCCTTTTTTTATAAGCCAGTTAGAGCCGCGGCTAAGTTTATTATCTATGTTCCCCGGAACTGCAAAAACTTCCTTATTTTGATCAAGCGCAAAAGAAGCGCTAATGAGCGAGCCGCTTTTCTCAGAGGCCTGAACCACTATAACTCCAAGAGAGATACCGCTAATTATTCTATTTCGCTGAGGGAAGTTATGAGAGATTGGAGGAGTGCCCAAACCAAATTCCGAAACTACAGCTCCATTTTCAGAGACTTGTTTGTAGAGCTTTACGTTCTCAGGCGGATAGACCACATCTAGCCCGCAGCCCAATACTCCTATTGTCCGCCCGCCCCTTTTTAAAGCTTCTGCCTGCGCAATTGAATCCACACCCCTGGCAAGACCGCTTACAACTGTAATACCCATTGAGGCAAGCTCACCGGCCAGAGCTTCTGTGACCTTTCTGCCATACTTATTTGGAAGCCTGGTGCCAACAATTGCAATTGAATTCTTATCACTGTGAAGAATTTCACCAGTTATATATAGAAAAGAAGGAGGATTATAAATCTGTGACAGTGATTCTGGATACTCTGAATCTTTGAGAGAAAGTAGCCTTACTTTGTGTTTATCAATCTTGTTTAGTTCTTCTTCCACATCCGGCCAATCTGAAAAACTTTTGATGGCCTCTATGTGTCTCTCTGAAATTCCCTGTACTTGCCGAAGATCTTTCTTTGAAGCTGCAAAAATTTCTTTAGCGCTGCCAAATCTGCTAAATAAATTTTTTATAAGGACTTCGCCAATGCCTCTAACCCTGCTGAGTGCTATCAAGTACTTCCATTCTTGATTCATACAAACAAAAGTAATAACCTTAAAGGCAGGCCGTAGTCAAGATATAAATAATTAATTATTAACGATGATGCTACATTTTTTCTTCTAAACTCTTTAACTTTCCTTCCATAGTGTAGGGCTTATCTACCCTCTCGCTAATCCTCACAGTTGAACTAATACGCTCAACTCCCATCTTTTTAAGCTCATCATGACATCTTTTAACTAGCGGGGTGATATCTTCCCACTCGCATTCAATATTTGTAGCCATAGAGTGAGATTCATATTTGAGCCCGCTATCTTTAATCACTTTCATAACACATGCTACATATTCAGAAAGAGAGGGCCCAACACCGATCGGAATAACGCTTAACTCAATTATCATATTAGCCTCCTTCTTGAAGTTACTAAGACAAAGTTGTGCTACTCTCTAATATATCATCAATAAGGAGGTTTCACCCATGAAAAGCCTGACAGAATATTTGTGGTTTGATACAAAATATAAGCGTGAGATGGTTCATATTACCGATACCGTAAGAGATCTTGTGATTAAGAGCGAGGTACAGGAAGGGTTTGTCCTAGTTTCGGCTATGCATATAACTGCCGCAGTATATGTAAATGATCATGAGAGTGGTCTAATTGAGGATATCTGGGAGTGGCTCGAAGGACTTGCTCCATTTAGAGATGATTACAAACATCATATGACTGGGGAGGACAATGGAGATGCCCATCTTAAAAATTTGATCATGCATCATCAGGTAATAGTCCCTATAACCCAGGGCGATCTTGATCTTGGACCGTGGCAGAGGGTTTTCTACGCTGAGTTTGACGGCGGCAGAAGAAAAAGAGTAGTAGTGAAAGTGATCGGCGAGTAAGAGTCTATAAATTCGTTATAATAATTCATATGAGCGATGAAAATATAAACTACAGGTTTTTTATTGATAAAAGGGGCAACTGGTTTCAGGACGGAATAAAAATCCAGCACCGCCTAACTTATCTCTACAACAACAAACTTCTTCAAAGAGATGATGAGGGAAGATACTACCTTGATGAAGGATCTGGAAAACTTTATATAAAAGTTGAAGATACTCCTTTTGTG
>JBCCIH010000004.1 GCA_039028315.1 Thermodesulfobacteriota bacterium
AGAAACTAAGGAACTAGCCTTACAAGCTGCAAAAGAGAACTATGGTAAAGATGTAGAATTAAGCCGCGATCCTGACGTGTTGGATACATGGTTTTCTTCTGGGCTGTGGCCATTTTCAACTCTTGGCTGGCCTGAGAAAACTGCAGAGCTAGAAAAACACTATCCAACATCCGTATTAGTTACAGGTTTTGACATCATCTTCTTTTGGGTTGCCAGAATGATAATGCAGGGCCTTAATTTTATGAAAGACGTGCCGTTTAAAGATGTCTACATTCATGGTCTTATCAGGGATGAGAAAGGTCAGAAGATGAGTAAAACAAGGGGTAACGTGATTGACCCTCTAGAAGTTATCGACACTTATGGAGCAGACGCAATGAGGTTTAGCCTTACAGCGTTAGCAACTCAGGGACGAGATATTAAACTTTCAATGCCTGTCATTGAGGGTTATAGAAACTTCATAAATAAAATTTGGAACGCTTCTAGGTTCCTCGTTATGAATCTAGAAGGCTACAATCCAGATATCGCTCCATCTGAAACTCAGCTTTCTACATATGATAAATGGATACTCACCAAGCTTAACAATACGATCAAAGAAGTAGAAGATTCTATCGAGGCTTACGAATTTGATAAAGCTGCAAGCTCAATATATCAATTCTTCTGGGCAGAATACTGCGATTGGTATCTGGAGTTAGTTAAGCCTGTTCTTTACGGCGATAATGCCGATGATAAAAAAAGGACTCAGAGCGTACTGGTAAAAGTATTATCGACCGCGCTTGGGCTCTTACACCCTATGGCTCCTTTTGTTACTGAGGAGCTTTATCAAAGGTTAAGAGAATTTGGGGTTGAAATCAAAGATGTCGACGGCTCTAGTGCTCAAAGCATTGTTGTCTCTTGTTTCCCAGAGTTTAATGAAGCCGAAATTTTTCAAAAGCAAGCGGACGAAGTAGAGTTTATTAAAAGCATTGTTGGAGCTGTGAGAGGTCTAAGAGCAATAGTAGGTCTCCATCCTTCAGAGAGGGTGAATATTCAGCTTCTACCTCAGAGTGATGATGCGAAAGTAGCTATTGAATCAAACAAAAACTCTATACTTGCTCTAGCATCGCTATCCGGACTTGAGATAATCCAAGGAGAAAAGCCTGAAAAGTCAGTAGCGCAGGTAATCGCCGGAGTTGAGGTATTTTTGCCTGTTGAGGGATTAATAGATATTGATAAAGAAACCCAAAGAGTTAAAAAGGATATTGCTAAAGTCTCTAAGGATTTAGATCAGACTGAGAAAAAACTCAATAATTCGAATTTCTTAGACCGTGCTCCTGAAGATGTCATAAATAAAGAAAAAGAAAAATTGCAGGAGTTTTCCACCCAAAAAGAAAAACTTGAAGAAGTGCTCAGTAAGCTTAAAGAAGCAGGCTAATTATCTAGACACCAAAAAGACCAAGCTGTTTTGTTTTAGATTTCTGATCAGTTAGCTCCACGGGGTACTTGCCGGTAAAACAAGCATTACAGAAGTGCTCCTTCCCGTTTACTTTCTTTGCAGCCTGAACAGCACTCATCACACCTTGCATGCTTAGGTATCCTAGAGAGTCAGAGGTTATGTATTTTCTAATTTCGTCTATTGTAAGCGAGTTTGCAATAAGCTCTTCCTTAAGAGGAGTATCGATACCGTAATAGCAGGAAAATTTTGTGGGCGGCGAGCTTATTCTCATATGCACCTCTTTAGCTCCGGCGGCTTTTATCATCTTTACAATTTTTCTGCTAGTTGTTCCCCTTACAATAGAGTCGTCTATTATGACGACCTTTTTATCTCTTAAAACTTCTCCTATTGCGTTTAACTTAAGCTTTACACCAAAGTTTCTAATTGACTGCTGAGGTTCAATAAAGGTTCTTCCCATGTAATGACTTCTTAATAGCCCTAGCTCCAAAGGAAGCCCTGCCTCCTCAGCAAATCCCATTGCCGATGGAACTCCTGAATCCGGCACCGCGACAACAATATCAGCATCGGCAGGGTGTTCACGGGCCAACTGTTTTCCAAGCTCCTTTCTTACTTGGTATACATTTCTTCCTGTAAGAAAACTATCAGGACGTGCAAAATATATATATTCAAATACGCAGTATGCGTGTTTTACTTCTCCAAAGGGTTTAAATGATTCTACTCCTTCTGAGTTAATAACTACAATTTCCCCAGGCTCAACTTCTCTCTCAAAGTCTGCTTCAATAAGATCAAAAGCGCAGCTCTCTGAAGCAAATACAGGTGAATCACCAATTTTACCCATCACGAGAGGTCTGAATCCATATGGGTCTCTTGCAGCGATTATATATTCAGGTGTCATGAATAACAGTGAGTATGCTCCCTTACACCTCATAAGCGCTTCAATGATTCTTTTTACAAGTTTTTCTTCTTTTGATTTTGCGATTAGATGAACAATAACTTCTGTATCAGTGGTTGATTGAAAGATTGCTCCTTCTGACTCAAGCTCGTCTCTTAGGCTCTTAGCGTTGGTAAGATTTCCGTTGTGCGCAATTGCTAGCGATCCTCTATGATAGTTGATCACTATCGGCTGCATATTTTTTATCTGACTTGAACCTGTTGTTGAATAGCGCACATGTCCGATTGCGTTTTTCCCAGGAAGTTCAGCTAGAACCTCTTCTGAAAAAATATCTGACACAAGACCCATAGCTCGGTGATTATGTAGGTTTACGCCGTCTGATGTGACTATTCCAGCGCTTTCTTGTCCTCTGTGTTGTAGGGCGTGCAGGCCCAGATAGGTTAGGTTAGAGGCTTCTAGGTTGTTAAATATGCCAAAAACACCGCATTCTTCTTTGAGCTTAGGCATAGCTTTTTAATATATTCTCAAACCCCTGTGCCCATGCACTATAGGCAGTGGATATGGGAATATCTATTAAATCCCCTATTAATAGTCTTGTCCCACTAACTTTACCGATTATTTCCATAGGCAAGTCTAAATCGTCTGCTAATTCCTTTAATTTATCTAGATTCTCATCGCTTAAAGACACTACTGCTCTACCCTGGGATTCAGAAAACAAAATAGCATCTTTTCTTATCAAGTAAGGCGGCACTTCTATTTCAACTCCGATTGGTCCCTTAGCGGTAAAACAGCACTCTGAAATAGCAACAGCCAGGCCACCCTCAGAAATATCGTGTGCCGAGTTTATTATACCTCTCTTAGATGCATTTAGTAAGACCTTAATTAATTTTAACTCTCGATCTAAATCTAATGAAGGAGGGGAGCCCTGTACTCTTCCGTGAATTTGATTTAAATACTCACTTCCCCCAAATTCCTCTTTGGTTTCTCCGAGCAGTACAATTATATCACCTTCATTTTTAAACCACTGGGTTACATGATGGTCTGTGTCCTCAATAAGCCCTACCATCCCTACGCCGGGGGTTGGGTAGATTGCTGTACCCTCGGTCTCGTTGTAAAAACTTACATTTCCGCTTACAACAGGGGTGTTTAATTTTAGACACGCCTCACTCATTCCATGTATTGCCTGTTCAAACTGCCACATAACCCCAGGGTTTTCTGGGCTTCCAAAGTTAAGACAGTCGGTAATAGCAAGAGGCTTAGCGCCCGAGCAAGCAAGGTTTCTGGCACTCTCTGCTACTGCTATTGCTGCCCCAACATAAGGGTCTAGATAACAGTATTTAGAATTACAGTTAACTGTCATTGCCACAGCTTTGTCCGTATCTTTAATCCTTACGACAGCGGCATCCGAGCCTGGCATTACAATAGTGTTAGTTCTGACCATGTAGTCGTATTGTTCATAAATCCATTTTTTGCTTGCAAGAGTAGGGCAGGATAACAGAGTAAGCAGAGCTTGATTAAAATCGCCGGGAACTTGTAGCGAGGAAATATCAAGCTCGTTAAGATCATCCATATAATCAGCTCTTTCTATAGGTCTGTTGTATAGTGGTGCTTCTTCTGATATTAGGTTTATAGGAATTTCTGCAGATAACTCACCCTTATCAGTAATAACTAATTTCCCGCTGTCTGTGACTTGGCCAATAACGCTAAAATCAAGATCCCACTTTTTGAAAATATCCTCTGCAATGTTCTCTTTGCCCTTTTCTACGACCATAAGCATACGCTCTTGAGATTCTGATAGCATTACTTCATATGGAGTCATGCCTTCTTCTCTTCTTGGTACCTTGTCAATTTCGATGAGGAGTCCTGTTCCAGCTCGCTCAGCCATTTCTGTAGATGAAGATGTAAGCCCGGCGGCTCCCATGTCTTGAATGCCAACTACTATTCCAGTTTTGAAAAGTTCAAGGCAAGCTTCAAGTAAGAGTTTCTCAGTAAATGGATCGCCGACTTGAACGGCGGGCCTTTTTTCCTCTGCCTCTTTGGTAAATGTTTCTGAAGCCATTACTGCGCCATGAATTCCATCTCTTCCTGTTTTCGAGCCCACATAAATAACTGGGTTCCCGACCCCAGTTGCGTAGCCTCTGAATATCTCGTCTGTTTTTGTAATACCAAGAGCAAAAGCGTTAACAAGCGGGTTTCCGTTGTAGCAGTCATCAAAGTATACTTCGCCGCCTACAGTGGGGATTCCAATGCAGTTTCCGTATCCAGCGATGCCGTCAACTATACCGTCGACCAAGAATTTAGTTTTGGGTAGCTCAGGGTTTCCGAATCTAAGAGAATCTAATAGGGCTATGGGTCTTGCGCCCATTGTGAATATGTCTCTAAGTATACCTCCTACACCGGTGGCAGCGCCCTGGTAAGGTTCAATAAAAGATGGGTGGTTATGACTCTCCATCTTAAATACAGCGCATTGGCCGTCTCCAATATCAACAATCCCGGCGTTTTCGCCCGGGCCCTGTATAACTGCTTCACCACTAGTTGGAAGCTTCTTGAGATGGACTCTCGAGCTCTTATATGAGCAGTGCTCAGACCACATTGCAGCAAGGATTCCAAGCTCAGTAATATTGGGCTCTCTGCCTAAAGCGTCTACAATTTTATTGTATTCCTGTTCGGTTAATCCGTGATCTAAAGCAGTTTGTAAGTTGGGCATGGTGGAATTATCTCTTGCCATTAATATACCTGTAAAATTAGTGAGATTACATGGGCGGCCAGAGCTATTGTATAATACTCTTGTGCCTTGTATCATTAGTTGGATTAAATTAGCCGAAAAAAGCGTATGTTGGATAAAGAAACAAGGAATATAAAGGACTTAAGCCCAATAGAAATTGAAAAATTTGTCTTAGAGAACGACCTCAAGCCATTTAGGGCAAGACAGATCAGTAAATGGGTATATCAAAAAGGTGCATTAAGTTTTGAAGAGATGTCTGATCTTTCAAAAGATTTCAGAGATCTTTTACAGTTCTATTTCTCTATAGATCCATCGATCGAACTTGATCAGGAGCAGGTATCTAAAGACGGCACAAAAAAATATCTATTCAAGCTCTCAGACGGCAATCAAATCGAAACAGTTCTTATTCCCGATAAAGGAAGAAATACATTATGCGTATCCTCTCAGGTAGGGTGTGCTTTAGGCTGCACTTTTTGCATGACGGGAACCGTTGGGAAAATAAGGAATCTAAAGCCGTCTGAAATACTTGATCAATATATGTTAGTAAACGAGTTCAATGACGGCAGTGTAACAAATATTGTTTTTATGGGCATGGGCGAGCCGTTGGATAACATTGATAATCTAGTTAGGGTGATAAATATTCTCACAGACTCAAACTATATTGGACTGTCTCCAAAGCGCATAACAGTATCAACATCAGGGCTGGTGCCGAAAATAAAAGAGCTGGGAGAGAAAGTTTCCGTAAATCTCGCTGTTTCTTTAAATGCTCCAAGGGATGAGCTCAGAGATGAGATTATGCCTATAAACAAGCGATATCCGATAAAAGAGCTTATTGACGCCAGTGTTAAATTTCCAGTTCCAAACAGGAAATACTTGATGTTTGAATATGTAGTTCTTAAAGATGTAAACGATTCGGTCAGCGATGCGCATACTCTTGGCCGTTTGTTAGAAGGCATAAAGTGTAAGATTAATCTGATACCATTTAATGAAGCGTATCCACTTCCTTACAAGTCTCCAACTTGGGAGGAGGTACTCAGATTTCAAGAAATTCTTATATCATATAAAATAAATGTGCGAATCAGAAAGAGTAGGGGCAGTGATATTTTAGGCGCATGCGGACAACTTGCAGCAAAATATCCTTCGGTAAAAGTATCCGAGGCAAAAGTTTAGTTATAACAATTGGGAGTGTCTTATAGAATATGACAGGATCTGAGATAAGAGAGTTATTTCTTAAGTTTTTTGAAGAAAATAACCATACAATTGTGCAGAGCTCATCACTGATACCAAAAAATGACCCGACTCTGCTTTTTACAAATGCGGGGATGGTTCAGTTTAAGGATGTCTTTCTTGGTCTTGATAAACGTGCTTATAAAAGAGCAACTTCATCTCAAAAATGTGTAAGAGCTGGTGGTAAGCACAATGACTTGGAAAATGTCGGACACACTGCGAGGCATCACACTTTTTTTGAGATGCTCGGCAATTTTTCCTTTGGCAACTACTTCAAGAAAGAAGCTATAGAGTTTGGATGGAAGCTAATGACAGAGGTCTACAAGTTACCTGTCGAGAAGCTTTGGGTAACAGTTTTTGAAGATGATGATGAAGCATCAGAGCTGTGGCAAACAGTAATAGGGCTACCACAAGACAGAGTTCTTCGCATGGGGGAGAAGGACAACTTTTGGTCAATGGGTGACACGGGGCCCTGTGGCCCATGCTCTGAGATCTTGATTGATCAGGGGGAGGAGTTTACCTGCGATAAACCCACTTGTGCCCCTGGTTGTGAGTGTGACCGCTATCTTGAGCTCTGGAACCTTGTTTTTATGCAGTTTGACCGTGATTCAAGCGGCAACATGACTCAGCTTCCGAATCCAAGCATTGATACTGGAATGGGGCTTGAGAGAATTACTGCAGTCCTTCAGGGTGTTAAGAGCAATTATGAAACAGACCTTCTAAGAGGGATAATTTCAAATGTTGAAGAGATTAGCAGCAAAACTTATGGAAAGGATGGGGCTGATGATATTTCTATGCGTGTAATAGCTGATCATGCAAGGGCTGTTACTTTCTTAATCTCTGACGGCGTTTTTCCTTCGAACGAGGGAAGGGGGTATGTACTTAGAAGAATACTAAGACGGGCCGTTCGTCATGCTAAAATGCTTGGAATTGAAGAGCCTTGCCTCTATAAAATTACACACAGAGTAAAAGAAATAATGAAAGACGCTTATCCTGAGCTAAAAGAAAATATAGATTTTATCTCTGATGTAGTGAAGAATGAGGAAGAGAGATTTTTTGAAACAATTGAAAGGGGTTTGGAACTGTTACAAATTGAAATAGAAAAACATAAAGATGATAAAGTTCTTCCAGGTGATGTTGTTTTTAAACTTTATGACACCTTTGGGTTTCCTGTAGATCTTACCCAGGATATAGCATCTGAGAATGGACTTACGCTCGATCACGAGGGTTTTGAGAAAGAGATGGATCAGCAGAGAACTCAGTCCAGACAAGCCTGGAAGGGAGATGAAGATGGTGATTTAGAACCAATATATAAAGAGTTTGTCTCGGGTGGTTTGAATGTTAATTTTACAGGCTACAATAAAACTCAAGACCAGGGACAAATCACTGCAATAATTAAAGAAAACAGCCTTGTAGATAGTGCCCAAGAGGGAGAAGAGGTCGATATTATCACCGACCAAACTCCGTTTTACGGTGAATCAGGAGGTCAGATTGGTGACAGGGGTGTCATTGATACTAATAACGCTAAAGCGCAAGTCCTGGATACTAAAAAACCTCTTCCTAATATTATTGTCCACCATAGCAAGATAAGTAAAGGCACTCTTAGTGTCGGTGATAAAGCTGAACTTACAGTAGATAAGAAATTCAGATACGGAGTTGAAACCCATCACTCATCAACTCATATACTCCACGCAGTTCTAAGAGAGGTTCTGGGAACTCATGTAGGTCAAGCCGGATCATTGGTTGCACCAGGAAGACTGAGGTTTGATTTTACTCACCACTCGCCGATTGATGCGGGCGATATTAGAAAGATGGAAGATGTTATAAATGAGAGAATAAGATGGGATGATAATGTGATGATCGAGGCGGATGTTAATTATGACGATGCCATCAAAAAAGGAGCTATGGCATTTTTTGAAGAGAAGTACGGAGATAAGGTCAGGGTAGTGAGTATTGGTGATTACAGCACAGAGCTTTGCGGAGGAACCCATCTTGGTAGTTCAGGTGAAGCTGGGCTTTTAAAAATAGTATCAGAGGGCGCATCATCTGCTGGAGTTAGAAGAATAGAAGCATTAGCAGGTGAGTCAGCTTGGGATTATATGAGGGGCAAAGAAGATACTCTCACCGAGGCTACAAATATACTCAGAGTCTCTGAGTCAGATTTAATATCCAGGTTAAAAAAATTAGTAGAAGAAAATGAGTCAGTTAAGTCTGAGCTTGATACATATAAGAACCAAGCGCTTAGCGAGAAAGCCGGCGATTTAATGGATAATATAAAAGATGTAAACGGCACTAAAGTTCTTAGTGCTGAAGTGTCCGGCGCTGACGCAGGTCAGCTCAGAAAAGTCTGGGATGATCTTAAGAGCAAACTTGGTTCTGGTATTGCAGTGTTGGGAAGTAAGGATAACGGCAAAGCATATATTTTAATTGGAGTAACGAAAGATTTAACTAAAAAGTACCACTCTGGAAATATGGTTAAGGAACTTGCTCCTATTATTGGCGGCAGGGGAGGCGGAAAGCCCGATTTAGCTCAAGCTGGGGGAGATAATCCGGACATGCTTAGTGAAGCACTCAATAAAGCTTACGATTTAATAAGCGCAAACTAATTCTTCATAATTTTTCAACTATGAATTTTGATTTATACCTTTTTCTTTTAAAACAGTTTTCATTTTTTTAAGCGCTGCATTTTCAATCTGCCTAACTCTTTCTCTAGAAATATTATATTTTTCTCCTAGTTCTTCGAGTGTGAGGGGCTTATCAGCTAAAATTCTGTTCTCAATTATAAAGCGCTCTCTATCTTTCAAAGTATCAAGAGCATCCAACATACCGCTCTTGATTATCTCATCTTGTTCAACTTTTGTAACTAGATCTTCTTGGTTTGCCTCATCGCCTGCCAAAAAATCTAAATGCGACATATCATTGTCATCTTTTATCTCGGCATCAAGGGATAGATCTTTACTACCCATTCTCTTATCCATTTCTATGACAGCCTCATCGGACACATTTAGTTTATCTGCAAGCTCTTTATAGTCTTCAGGGCTTAGGTTTCCATCACCAAGCTCAAGTTGGTTTTTGGTAGAGCGAAGTTTGTAAAACAGTTTTCGCTGCGCTTGTGTAGTGCCTACCTTAACTAAGCTCCAGCTTCTAAGTATATAGTTTTGTATATACGCCCTGATCCACCAGACGGCATAAGATATAAGGCGATATCCTTTTGTCGGGTCAAAGCCTTTTACAGCGTGCATGAGTCCGACATTTCCTTCTTGGATTATGTCCATAGTGTTAAACCCGTAGTTTTTGTATTCATTGGCTACTTTTACTACAAATTTTAGATTAGAGGATACGAGTTTTCTTGCTGCGTCCAAGTCCCCATCTTCCTTGTATTTCATGGCCAACTTATACTCTTCCTCACGGCTTAAAACGGGGTAGTTGCTAAGCTCGGCCATATATCTTTGGAGTGAAGTTGTATGCGCAGGAAGTAAGTTTCCTTGAGGACGCTTCTCTTTGTCATCTTTGGGTTTTTTCGCCATTTTACACTTACCCTTTTGCTTAGAGTAGTTAGTATACTTTTTCAGCGGAATCTAAGCAACCGGCTAATTTTAGAACTCTATAACAACCTATAATCATTAAAAAAAATATAACTATCAACAAAGCGTCTTGACTGATAAACTTCTTCTGTTAGAATGTTGTGCTTAAGTTCTGAGCTTATAATTCGGTTCCGGAGTAGCTCAGCTGGCAGAGCGGGTGACTGTTAATCACTAGGTCGGGGGTTCGAATCCCTCCTCCGGAGCCAATCTTATTGATATTTATTCATCTAAGTAATCTCTTGGAAATCATAATATAAAAAAACCGCTCAGCTAACTTTCTAAGTTAACCGAACGGTTTCATATAACTTTTTTCTTATAACTTACACTAGAGTTAAGTTATATAATCTGAAATAACACTTATTTAGCTTCGGTCTGTTCACGCTCTTTAGCCATTTCTGCTTCTCTGCTATTTTCACCTGCTTCAGCGCCTTCTTCTGTTTTTTCTTCTGCACCTTCCGTGGCCTCAGAAGTTGCTTCATCTGCTGCAGCAACTAACTGTTTTACATCGCCGTCAATTGCTGATCCAACAAAAGAAAAACCGAATACACCTAATGTTATAACTAAAAACAATACAAGTTTTGTGTACTTCATAAATACCCTCCTGTAAATGATATAATTTAGCTACCGATACCAATCTAACATAGTTGATAATGAATATCAATAAGATATTTAGTTTATTGCTAACATTACCTTTTTTTCGCTTAGTTATTGTTTTCCAACGACTATTGCATAGGATGCTGAGCTATAATATATTTAAATCTATCAAAGAATATTAATATGATCTGAATATTGTTCATATAAAAAAAGTTTGTTATCTAAGAGCATTTCAAATATGCCAAAACAAAATCTGCAAATATATATATTAAAGTACATCACTCCTGTGCTCCTGATCGCTGTTGCATTGACTCACATATACTATGCTAAATCTGCAGATCTTACTCCCTGGAAAGGCGGCGGTTTTGGTATGTTTTGTACCGTTGACTCTAAGCAGGCAAGGTACTTCCGTTTGTATTTAATAGATGAAAAGGGGGATAAGATACCTGTCCAAATACCATCTAAATTCAAAAATGAAGTATCCAAATTAAAAGCTATACCAACTCAAAGTGGTCTTGAAAAACTGACCAATCAGATCTCGGAGCTTACATGGATAGATACTAGTTATAAAGAAGACAAACTCTATGATATTGCCGGTATTGAGCCTAATGCTAAAAACTCAATCAAAAATAACGATGAGGATATTACTGTAAGATCCCTTAGTAAATTTGATCCACCACCTTTGCCACAAGAAATAGTTGCTGTTAAGGGTATAGAGATTGAGTTTTGGCGCTACAAATTTGATAAAGAAAACAATACTATCTCCGCTAGAAAAGAATATAGCCTAAACAAGGCAAGAACTAATTGAACTAATCTGCAATTATAATCATGATTAAACAAAAATTTTATGGATTACTTGATGCGATAAATAGTATAGACAGACTCGAGCTAGTTACGGTCTTAACTTTATTTCTAATACTGCTTCACTCACACAGCAAGTGGTACATAGAATCTCCAATCATAGTTCTAAGCATATTAGGTCTAATCTTTTCCCGTATAAGAAAAAATGATATCTATTGGTTTTTGATGGCTGCTCTTTTAGTGTCGGTAAACTACTTCCACTGGTATGAAATGGATAATCACAAGTACCTTTTGAGTTATTGGTCTATTGTAATGTTTTGTATATACCTTGCTCCTGCAGAGTATAGAAATTCAATTTTAAATTTTAATGCTAGAGCTTTGATAGCATTGGTTTTCATATTTGCTACAGTTTGGAAGATTCTCTCTCTGGACTATCTCGATAATACTTTTTTTGAATTCACATTGCTTACAGACCACAGATTCGAATATTTCACAACATGGCTCTCTGATATTGGCATACACACACTAGAGATGAATAGAGATCTGGAAAATCTTCTGGTGCGTGGCTATTTAGACAACATTGTAATTAACGATGTAGAGCTTCTTAGCACCGAAGGTGTTGTAAAACTAGCTTGGTTCATAACACTCTGGACAGTGATATATGAAGCGATGCTGGCCTTGGTTTTTCTTCTCCCCAACTACCGAATAATAGAAATATTGAGGAACGTAATGCTATTAATTTTCGGAGCGTCAACCTATTTGATAGCGCCAGTTATTGGATTTGGATGGTTGCTTATGATTATGGGATTAGCACAGGCACCTGCCAAATCGAGATATTTCCCATTTTTATATTTGATAGTTTTTATACTCATTGAATTTTTTACTATGCCTTATGGCGAAATCATTAATGTCATTTTTGGTCGTTAAGTTTAGTCTATCGTAACAATTTCTGAATATCCTTAGCCATTTCCTGGGAGTTCTGTATATGGTGAGGGTAGGTGATGTATAGCCTTCCACTTTGATCTATAAGATGAATAGTATTTGTGTGTGTCATGAGATAGCGGTCCCACGGGTCATCTCTACCAAGTCCATAAACCTCTGGATGTTTTACAATCGTTACAGAATAATCATCAGCAACATCACTAATTTCTTCTGGGCTGCCGGTAAGCCCAATAAAATCTTTGTGAAAATATGGCACATAGCTACTTAGCTTCTCAGGTGTATCTCTTGTTGGATCAACACTTATATACAGAACCTGAACTTGCTTTGAATCCTCACCAATTAAATCCATAACTTCTTTTAGGTTTGCTAGTGTAATCGGACATATATCAGGACAATTTGTATAACCCCAGGCAATTAGTACAATTTTATCTTGGAATTGATCGAGTCTTACTTTTTGTCCAGAGTGTCCCGTAAGAGTAAAGCGGGGAGCTTGATGATTATAGAGCTTTCCATGGAAAGAATTTCTATTTTTAAAATCAATATAAAGAAATAGAACGATCCCCCATGATAAAAACAACAATATTAATATTGCCACGATGATTCTTCTATTGCTCATATAGACCCGCCGATTTATGTAAAATTATAATAAAAAACTTTAAGCAGGGAAGACGTAGCAATTAAATTGCGGGGATTAGTCCAGAAAATTCTGCACTGTTATTAAATAATCTGAACAGATGTGAGTTGTTATCTTCGAGTAGCGTTCGCAATTTCCTCAAAATCAACGTCTTTATACTCAAATACCGCACTTTTCATCAGAGCATTCCCATAACTATCTACCCAATCCTTATGCAAAGCTAGATCAGTGTCTGACGGTGGGGTAACAGTAAATACTACAGTGTATAAATCATCAACCGGTCCTGGTAGCGAAATATTTCTCGCATAGTGAAAATTATCTACCAGATTTATATGAGGAGTTAAATCAACAAACGTGCTAAGGCTTGTTTTTTGATTTGTTACCTTGGCAGTTATATATAGATATGGAACAAACCCTCCTTGTGGTGTCCCCTTGGGAATATCCTTTGTATCCCAATTCACACGAGCCTCAATATGCACATGTGTTTCTTTTTCCGGTAGGTGTAGTGTTGCCGGTTTAACTTGGTCTTTAACAGCGCCTTCAAATATAAAGACAATACCGGGCTTTACACGCTCTTCCCCTATAATCAATTCAGCTGCATAAGCTTGGATATTAAACGAAGTTACTAAAAGAAAAATGAAAAATATTTTCTTCAACATTATATGCTCCCTATTTATTGTGCTCAAAATATATTTATTAGCTTACAATTATTATATCTATTGAATAATGAGTTTCCCTTTCATTCCAGCTGCAAAGTGACCTGGGAAAGTGCAAATGTAGATATACTCACCAGGTGCGCTTGGAGTCTTAAAGGTCACGGATTTATTATCCCCGCCTCCAACTTGTCCTGTGTTAGCTATGAGCTGATCATTCATATCTTCAGGGACGACTCCTTGAGGAGAAGCTGCTAGAACGGCATCGTTGAAAGTTTTTGGATCTGTGCTTTGTTTCAAAAGAACAAAGTTGTGGGACATAACCTGTGCGGGAAGTTTAGAGTCATTAACAAGTTTTACAGTAATCTCTTCACCGGGTTTTGCTGTGATTTCAGTTACGGAAAACTGAAAATTATCCAGACCTTTTACCTCAACTACTTTTGGCTCTGCTTTAGTCTCATATATACCTATTGTCTGTGATAAGATAAGAGACCCTGTGGCCAATATAGAAATTACTAACAGTAGTTTAATCTCTCTAAATGCTCTGTAATCCAACATGTTACTACCTCCAGTGATTTTATTTATAGACAAAGCGTATCCAGAATATCTATAATAGACATTTTGTCAAGAATTCAGAATGGTTAAATAAATAATTTAGAATTAGTCTTAAGGATAAAACCAGATCTTCTACGCTAAATAAAGTTGGCATTTGAGGTTATTTATAGTAATATTGATAATGATTATCAATTAAAGGGGGGGGAGATCTAGAGCGATGGCTAGATACAAGATAGTACTGTTTCCAATAATGGTATTTCTGCTAATAATGCCTATAGAATCTTTGAGTCAGGAAATTCAGGCTGACAATTACAATATAGAAAGAAAGAGATATAATCAGGATTTGTATCCTGATGAGAAATATGAAAAAGAAAACTATCTAACAGGAGACTGGGGAGGGTTTAGAGCGCAGCTTGTAGAGCTGGGTATTACACCTACAGCCAATTATTATATGACAGTACTTGGTAATCCAATTGGCGGTGAAAGAAAGAGTGTACAGTATGCCGGACTGCTTAATGCATATTTACAGTTTGATCTAGAAAAACTTCTTAACATACCCAGAACAACCTTTATTGCTTCAGGGTCTTGGGCATCGGGCCGTAGTCTAAGTAACAAGGATATCGGTAACGTCTTTACTGTGTCAGAGGTGTTTAATGGAAGAACTGTAAGATTATATCAATTGATACTAGATATTGAATTTGTTGAAAATATTTTTGAGGTGGCATTTGGAAGAATGGGAATAGGCGATGAATTCGCAGCAGAGGATATTTTTGGTAACTATGTAAGTGGAGCTTTTAATGGAAACCCGATAACTATCACTATTAACGAACCTGCATTTTTCTCAGATCCAGTCGCGCAGTGGGGCTCTCGTATTATCTTAACTCCTGTTGAGCCCATTCAGATTAAAGCGGGTGTATATAACTCAAACCCTAGAGTCGGTAATGACAACAATAACGGTTTTAACTTCACATTCAAAGAAGGAGCGCTCTTAATTTCAGAAGCCGCTTATCTTCTGAATCAGCAACAAAACTCTAAAGGACTTCCTGGAAAATATACATTTGGAGCTTATTATGATACTGCATCATTTGATCAACTTGCTGATGCTACTAGAAGTGAAGATGGAAACTATGGTTTTTACTGGACTCTTCAGCAGATGGTTTACAGTGAGGATTCCAAGGATGGCCAGGGTCTTACGCCTTGGATTAATTTTGTTGTTTCTCCAGATGAATCAATTAACACCTTTCCGTTTTTTATGATGGGCGGCCTAGTATATCAGGGACCATTTAAAAGTAGAAACGATGATGTAGCTGCGTTTGGATTTGCTTATGGAACCTTTAGTGATGATTTGCCGGGTCAGGACTATGAGGCGATGCTTGAGCTTACCTACATGATACAAGCTACGCCTTGGCTGCAAATTCAGCCAGATGCGCAGTGGATATTCAATCCCTCTGGAACTGATGATATAGACGATGCTTTAGTTTTAGGTTTCCAAATGCTCTTAACTCTCTAAATGTTGAAAATTTAAAATTAATATAAGGAGACAACTAAATGTATACAATTTCCAAATCCAAATTGTTCATATCTTTTTTTCTAGCATCATTAGTTTTTATTATATCGACCTCTACAGCAAAGACTGAAGTATTTGAAGTTTCTAATGCTGGCAAATTAAGAAAGGCTCTTGAAGTATCGCAGTCAAACGGTGAAATAGACAATATAATACTCGCCGCTGGTAATTATAATACTGGCGGAAATCCTTTTACATATAGTGCTGTACCTTCCGAGAACTTTGGTCTTAACATGAGCGGTGCGGGCATCGATTCTACTAAATTAAGTGGATCTGATAAATCTGCAGTTTTAGTTATTGATACAACAGCTGTTGTTAATGATTCTGGTGTTTATGTCAGTATCGACGATCTAAGCATCAAAGAAGGAAGCTCTGCTAAAAACTCTGATCTAGCAGGCGGGCTTACACTTCTAAGCAACAATGGAAACATAGGTATTGATGACTGCTCATTTGATAGTAATACTGGCGATAGTGGAGGAGCATATGTTGAAACGAAGGGACAGATCTCATTAACCAAAAGCCAATTTACTAATAACAAATCGTTAACCAAAGACGGTGGCGGAGCATCTTTAACTGGTAAATTTGTATTAATTACAGATTGCGAGTTTGACTCAAATTCAACAGTATCTAGTAACTCAAGAGGTGGAGGTCTGAGCGCAAATGCTGTTGAAACAACCCTAGGTGAAAGTCCCGCATATGGAACCATAATCTTAAATGGCAATAGCTTCCAGAATAATAAGAGCGAGGGACATGCAGGTGCAAGTCTAAGCGCCAAATTTGGAGTTGAGCTTCAGGGTAACAGTTTTATTAATAATACAGCAGGTAAAAGCGGGGCGGCTGGAGTTTATGTTGAGACAAAGAATACTGACCCTGGTGAAGCTCCTGATTATCCAAACAAAATTTTAACTAGGTTCTACAGTAATCTATTCAATGGCAATATGAGCGAGGGAGGACCTTCAGGCGGTGCTCAAATAGTCTCTGGTCAGGATGTTATTGGGGTTAATAACATCTTTGTCGGCAACAAAGCCTCATCTTCTGCAGGAGCTTATCTGCGATCACAAGGAGTAACATTTAGTAATAATACGATTACTCTTAACTCCGCATCAGGGTCAGAAGACTCTAATGGAGGGGGTATTTCATTTATCATTGCAAAAGAATCTACTGCCGATATATATAACAATATAGTTTTCAATAATTCTGCATCTGGTAACGGAGGGGATATTTATATTAATGATGACCTGGAATCAAATAATAAAGGCGCAGTTGTTAACTTAGTTGCGAATGATTTCAAGAATATTTACAGCATCTGCAAACAAACCCCTTCATGTGTCTCAAATATTAAAGAAAAAGATAATATTGATAAAGATCCACTTTTCGTAAATGCAAATTCCCGGAACCTGAATTTGAGTAAAGGTTCACCTGCTATACAAACTGGAAGCCCAGATGCTCCAGAGCTGCCCAGCTCGGATTTTGCTGGAAACCCAGTGGATGATGATAAACCCGACATGGGAGCACTTCAATTTGTAAATGGAAATAGTGAAAATTAGGCAAGATGTAGTTGATTCGGCCCTAATATAATTTTAGGGCCGAATCTTATAGCTATAAATAGATTTTATTCTGGTTGGACAACTTCAAACACTGCCATCATACCGTTATCTTCATGTTCGCCAATGTGGCAATGATAGACAGCTTTGCCGACTATTTGAGGCTCTCTGAAATCAATAACCACTTTGACCTCACCTGGGCCCTTAACATCTGGGTCTTGACCCATGTATGGCACATTTACGGTATCCTGCCTGCCATTGAATGGTTGTTTTTTCCCATTTATCTCACAAACTTGAAAATCAGTTAAGTGAATATGAAATACGTGAAGTTCCTCAGAGATATTTTGAATCCTCCACTCTTCCACAGTGCCTACGTTTACTGTTGTATCAATTCTTGCAGGATCAAATTCTCTGTTATTAATAAAAAATGTATTGCCGTCTGATGTTTCTGAGAAAACTATTGTCCTCTTATTATCTACGGGTATATCACACAAATTTTCAACCTTAGGAAACTCCTGCTCAGGTATCGGAAGTGCAATTGGTACCTCCACAGGATCACCTTCTACTTTTAGAGTTAGTAGAGTTGCGCCCCCATAGTTATCTCCCGCAGGGCCAGTGTTGAATTTCTTAGCTCTTAGCTGATACGTGCCTTTTTCCTTTGGTTGAACCAGCACCCCCATTCGAGCACTTGTTGGAATTAACAACTCATTTTTCTCAAGCGTCCTTGTCTGACGATAACCGTCTCTTTCGATTTGATAAAAAGTAATTCCATCCATTTCTAAATCGTAGTAAACATCAGCTCCTATGTTAAACAGTTTCCAGAACTGCGTCTCACCTGGACGCATGTTGATTACAGGATTGGTCTGTCCATTGACGGTGAAATTTGTAGGAGCGCTAGGATCTATATCCGCCTCAGGCGGTATTGCTCCATCATGAATCTGGAAATCTTTTAGATACATAATTTGTTCCTTGACCCCATTTAGCTGAGGAAAAGGATTTGTCACACCCTCGACTATCAATCCGCCCGAGAGGCCGCTCATAATTTGAAACTGAGTTATACCAGCAAGATGGGCATGATAGTAATACATCCCCTCAGGGTGATCTTGTGGAATTTTCACCGTATAATCGAATGAGCTGTTAGGAGATATCATGATAAAGATATCGTCAGAGGGAGACTTCGGACTTACCTGCATGCCATGGTAGTGGACATTTGTCATAGCCTCAAGTTTGTTGTTTACAGTAAGCTTGATAGTATCTCCCGGCTTAACTCTAAGAGTCGGAGGTGCTACTGATCCATTATACTGTGCACTAATAAATGGTTTTCCATTTACTTCGGCTGGAGACATCGAGGTATCAAAAGTTACCTCAAGAACACCATTTTCACTTGAAAGTTGCAAAGGGTTTTTAAAAGCTGAACCAAAACTTTCTTGCTTGCTAAGTCCAGTTAATAGGCTTGCGGATATTACAAGTATGGCTATTAGGAAAGCTACACGGGCATATAACAATTTAATTCCCTCCTTCCCTGATAACCTCTTTCTAATATATATGAAATTCAATTTCCTGCAACCATGTTGCACAAGGAATAAACATAGGACTAATAACTATTTATAGAGTGATTTTAAGTTTTAATATTGTAAACAACGAAACACATCACAAGTTCTAAGTGTATCAACTAACCCGAGCCAAAACTTTTAAAGAAAGTTCTATATATGGTTTCTAATGAATTTCCCCCAATTTATTACGTTTTGTTTTCCGTTAATTTTTGTAAAATGTCAGGTGTCAGATATTAAGACACTTTTTTATGCTTCAGTCACTTCAAATAGGCTTATAATATTATCAAAAACAATGTTGGTACAAATATTGCAATGTTCTAGCCTAGATGATAAATGTGCCTGAATAAATAAAATATTGTAGACTTCTCTGTAGTTCTCGTATCAAATTATTTCTTATATTTGGCATAGGTGTCATCTAAAATGACGGATAAAAAGAAAAAGGAAAGAGAAATTCCGGATGAAACTTTTAGGTTAATTGTAGAATCTGTTCCAAATGGAATAGTCATGACTGACAATAAAGGAGAAATTATTTTTCTAAATCCTCAAGCACAAGAGATGTTTGGATACAAAAGTGGTGAATTGATAGGTAATAATGTTGAAGATTTAATGCCGGAGGGGTTTAGGCACAACCATGTAAAATATAGATCTGATTATTTAGAAGAGCCTAGTAAAAGACCAATGGGAATAGGTAGGAACCTCTATGGCTTACGCGCGGACGGCAGTAAATTCCCAGTAGAAATTGGATTGAATTTTGTAGAGTCAGACAAGGGTTTAGTTGTTATTAGCACTATCATAGATATAACTGAGCGAAGAGCTGCAGAGAATCTTCTTAATGAGAGAGAGCAAAGACTCAGAGAAATTATGGATAACACGTCAGACGCCATAATTGTTTTTGACGATGAAGGAGTTGTTGAAACCTTGAACCAAGAAGCAGAAAAACTCTTTTGTGGAGACGGTAAAAGTCATATAAATGAAATCTGGGAAATTATTACACCTGAAAATAGAGAAAACTTTTCTCAAAAACTAAATAGTATTCGTGAAGGAAAAAGAGTAACGGACTATGAAACTCAGAGGCTGACAAAAGATGGTAAGAGAATCCCTGTAAGTATCAGTCTAGTATATATGAGACAAGGAGATGGGAGATTTATTGAGACAATTAGAGACATTAGTGAAAGAATAGTAATTAGAAACAAGATTTTAGAGCTAGAAAAAGCCCAGATAATAGGCAAAATGGCAGAGGGTTTTGCACATCACATGGGAACCCCACTAGCCTCTATGTTGCTTAGAGTTCAAATGCTTAAAGACGATGTGCCGAATGTTCCTGAGTGTGAGGGTGTTGAAGAGAAATTAGATTCAATAGAGAGACAGATTTTATACGGGCAGAAAGTAATACAGAGACTGCTTAAATTCGTAGGCCGACCTGGTAATGAAAAGAGCCAAGAGAGAATATCAACCCTTCTCGGTGAATCAATTGAGATGATGAAGCCCATACTTAAGAAAAAAGGGATCGTGCTTGAGACTGATATAGATCATGAGTTAGAAATCTTTGCTGATACAAACCTTATTAATCTCGTGTTTTCTGATACTATGATGAATGCTGTTGATGCTATGCCAGACGGCGGATCTCTTTCAATAACTACTAAAATAGACAATCAGGCACAAAGTGTTGAAGTTCAAATAGAGGATAATGGGGTTGGCATTTCAGAAACAATAATTCCCTTTGTTTTTGAGCCCTTTTTTACTACCAAGCCTGGAGGCAAAGGCACTGGTTTAGGGCTTTCTGTCGCAAAACGCATCGTTGATGACCATGGTGGGAATATCGATATACTTAGCCAAGAAGGGAATGGAACTACCATTTTAATTAGCCTACCAATTTTTAATGAGGAGAGTAACGTTGAGTAAAAATGGTTTTCGGGTTTTAGTAGTTGATGATGATGAGGAATTTGTTTCTGCTGTTAAAGAACTACTCGAAAGAAGTAATTATGATGTAATTACTGCGTTCTCAGGTCGTGAGGCTCTTCAAAAGGTCTCCGATGATCCTAATATTAATATTGCTTTACTAGACCTAGTGATGCCAATGATGAACGGCTTCACATTACTTGAGAAACTAAAGGACATTATTCCACAATTAACTGTTATGATCGTTACAGGTCAGGGAACAGTCCAAACTGCTGTGGATGCCATTAAGCACGGAGCATCTGATTTTATTACTAAGCCTTTTGATAAAGATGTACTTCTAAACAAGCTTGAGGTAATCAGAAAGTCATACGAACTGGAGAATAAGCTTGGAGAACTAGAGCAGATTATTTCTCAAAAATACGGATTTGAAAATATCATAAGTGGCTCAAGAATTATGAAGGGTGTTTTTGAGAAAGCTTCAGCTGCAGCTAGAAGTAATGCGCCCGTATTCATCGTAGGAGAGACTGGGACAGGTAAAGAACTTCTTGCCAAAGCTATACACTTGGCTGGTGATCGAGCAAATAAACCTTTTATTGCGGTTAACTGCGGCGCTATCCCAAAAGAACTCTTAGAGTCGGAACTATTTGGTTATAAAAAGGGAGCATTCACTGGAGCAGTTAGAGACCATGAGGGTCTTTTTATTGCTGCCAATGGCGGCACGATACTATTAGATGAAATAGGGGAAATGCCCAAGGATCTTCAAGTCAGGCTCTTAAGGGTACTGGAAGAATATAAAGTTAGGCCAATTGGACATACAAAAGAGATAGCTCTTGATGTTAGAGTAATTGCTGCAAGCAATCATACTCTAGAGGAATTAAAAAATGAGTTTCTAAGAGAAGACTTGTTTTTTAGATTAGCTGTAATTGTGGTTGAGCTACCTCCACTTAGGGATAGAAAATCGGATATACCGCTTCTGATAGATAGTTTTATAAATACATTTAACCTAAAGTATTGTAAAGATATTGAAAGCTTTTCTGAAGAAGCATTTAATCATTTATATAACTATGAGTTTCCCGGGAATATTAGAGAATTGGAAAATTTAATTGAAGGAATTATTGCGGTAAGTTCAAACCAAAAGAAGACAATTACTGACAAGGATTTAAAAGATCACCTAGTCTGGCAACAGCCTAAAACTTCAGAGCATCAAATTCTTGCACTAGACAAACTGGAGAAATTCGCCCTTGAAGAGGCTCTGCGTGAATCTAAAGGTAATAAGTCTCGAGCTGCAGAAATGCTTGGTATCTCAAGAGATACACTGTATAGAAAACTTAAGTTCTATGAAATAAATTAATAGCACTTTCTTTATTGGATATATATAAAATAGTAATTATTGATTTACAGAATGTGAATGATGACTATGATGACTCTTACTTGGTACCAGGTGAAGCGTAATATTTGCAAGACCTACCACAATTAGCAATATCCCGGCTGCAATAGCTAACCTTCTTGGAGCCCTGCTTAATGACTTTTTGTATATATAAGGGAATGTGGATAGGGCAGGCAATGTTCCAAGCCAAAATATAAAAAGTACAACAGCGCTATAAAACGGATTTTTAGTCGCTACTGCTCCAATTACAAATATGTAAACCCAACCACAGGGTAGAAAACCATTAACTATCCCTATTGTCAGGGATTTGACTGCCTTACTTTGCGACAAGGACCATTTAGCGGGTTTTGTAACTAGATATGAGATTGTTTTCACAGGTAGAAACTCTAGAGGTTTCTTCATTATCAGCTTATATCCGGTGTATATGAAGAAAACAGAAATTAAAATTATAGATATAGTTGAGACAATAGGAAAATTATTCGATAAAAATGTTTCCCCGAGAAACCCTGCAAGTATTCCCAGAGTTAAATAGCTTATAAGCCTCCCCATATGGTAAAGAGTCATATACCCACTTGAGTTATTAACTGTTATAGCAATCGGCCCGCACATTGTGATGCAGTGCGTGCTGCCCAATATGCTCGCAACAAAAACAGCTATTGGTATAGAAAGGAACGACCAATGTCTTATAAGTTCCTCAAATTGACTTAGGTCCGACAAGTTTCACGTTCTCCTTTAATATTAGTTCATTGTTATTAATATCGATGAATTCAAGCTCTATATTCCTTGAGCCTTTATCTTCCATAGTGGATCTTGGGAATTTGATAAAAATATGCATTGTAGAGTCCATACCTCCTTCCAGGTTTACCATGTCTGTTTGTGAGACTAGTTGGACATTTTGTTCTTTCCATAGTTTAGGGAGTTGCATTTTAAGGTTTAACACATCAAAAGTTTGGTTTTTTAAATGTACTTTGAAATGATTAATTATTTCCTCTCCATTATCCTTAGTCTGGACAACTTGGAATGGACTATCTTTTCCTCTAAGTACAGTAACAAGTATGTCTTCTCTATTTGAGATAGAAAAAATTAGAGCTGAGATTACTAAAACTATTAATACAGAATAAATAGCAACCCTTGGCTTAAGAAATTTCGATTTTATCCCCTTAATACTATTCCCAGTTGCATACCTTATCAGTCCCTTGGGCTTATCAATCTTTTCCATGACTTCATCGCAAGCATCAATACAAGCTGTACAGCCTATGCATTCGAGCTGAAGACCTTCTCGTATATCAATTCCCGTTGGACAAACATCCACGCATTTATAGCAATTTATACAGTCGCCTTCTTTATCTTTTTCCACAGTCCCTCGCCTGGGCTCTCCCCTAACAGGATCATAAGAAACGGTAAGAGAATCATCATCCATCAGTACCGACTGGAATCTTCCATAGGGGCACATGATTATGCAGAATTGCTCTCTAAACCAACCGAAATCAAATATTATTAGTGCAGTGAAGAACCCCATAACCAGAAATATCGTCCAGTTTTCTCTGGGATAGTGCTGAGTCATCTCAACAAGCCTGTCGGCACCGACAAAATAGGCCAGAAAGCTATGTGCAATAATAAGACTGACAATCAAAAATAACGACCAAAGAAGGCTTAACTTAAAGAATTTCTTAATATCCCAAGGTGCTTTAGCCAAATTTCTCTGATGTATATGGCTTCCTATAATCCAATATTCTAGTCGTCTAAACACTCCGTCAATAAACACGGTCTGAGGACACCCCCACCCGCACCATATCCTTCCCCATACTGTAGTGATAAATGCAAGTCCTATTGTGAGAAATGCAAGTATAAAGAAGATAAGGGGCGCATCATGTGCCCAAAACGTGAGGCCAAAAATTGAAAACTGTCTATCACCTATATTTAATAAGATGGCTTGATGGCCGCCAATTTTTATCCAGGGCAATACGAGAAAGAAAATGATAAGGAGGATTTGAACTATAGTTCTGATTCGTCGCCAAAACCCGCTTACCGAAGCCGGGAATATAAAGACTCTCCTGCCGGATTCATCCATTGATGCCGGTCTATCATCCGGTAAGTTTCTCCGATCTAAAACTCTCACTTACGCTCTACCTTTTCTCCTTGGGGTTCCTTTGCACCCGGCGGATTGGTGCCGTGCAGTGTGTATATGTATGCTGACACAGCCTCAAGTGTCTCTTCCGGAACTACGCCTCTCCACGGGACCATTCCCTTCTCAGGAACCCCATCATTTGCGACCTTGAGTATTGCGGTAATACTGCCATCACCATGTATCCAGTAATCATCTGTGAAATTAGGCCCTATTAGTCCCTGACCTAGATTTCCATGGCAAGGCATACATTTGAGCATATATTCATTTTTACCTTGATCTAGAACTTCGGGCTTATCGAGCAATGCAAGATAATATTCTTCAGATTTACCGCTCGTAGTTTCTTGGGCCGTTTCCTGCTCTGACATGATGACGTTCATTTTTTGAGCAAGTTCCTCGTCTGAAGTAGGGCCTCCAAAAAAGGTATAATAAGAATAATAAACCACCGAGAACACTATGGTTATGTAAAACGTCATGAGCCACCATGCAGGAAGTGGATTGTTTAGTTCCTGTATACCATCGTAGTCGTGCCCTTTTATTAGAAGATCTTTGTCTTCATTACTCATTTATCGTCCTCCTTTGTCTCATGCTCATCCTCTTGGAGAGGAAGCTGCTCCATTTCCTTATAGATACTCTTATTCCTTTTGCTAAAGACTGTTATTACCACAATTGCAAAAGCTAATAGAAAAAGAATGAGAGCCAGATTTGTAAGTTCTATATTTTCAAAATATGAGAGAGCTATTTGTTTGATTTTGACACCTCCTCATTTGGACTCTTTTTACCAAGGCTTTGCAGATAAGCGATCAATGCTATAAGCTCGGTGTCTTTGAGTGATTCAAGTGATGCATCCTGGCTGACAAGTTCCTCATATATAACCTTGGCTTCTTTCTCTGCCTTTATATCTGCATTTGCTACCTGATCCTGATCATAAGGCACTCCAAGCATTTTCATTACGCTAAGTTTCTTTCTCAAAATGTGATAGTCGGTTTTTTTAGCCGCAAGCCATGGATATGAAGGCATAATAGATTTAGGTACTATCTCCCTTGGATTTATCATATGCCTTACATGCCACATATCAGGATACTTGCCTCCGACCCTCGCTAGATCAGGACCGGTCCGCTTTGATCCCCACTGAAATGGCCTATCGTACATAGACTCACCTATAGTTGATGCATCTCCATAGCGGAGCACATCAAAAGGAAGTTTTCTTATCATCTGTGAGTGACAGACATAGCAGC
>JBCCIH010000005.1 GCA_039028315.1 Thermodesulfobacteriota bacterium
AAGGACTTGAAGCAGGTGTTTACCCTGCACTGGTTAGAAAGGGCACTCAGCTTGCAGATGTCTCAGGAGCATTTAATGCAATTTATGTTGTCGGGGATGCGGTTGGTCCAACAATGCTATACGGCATGGGTGCGGGTATGATGCCAACAGCCAGCGCAGTAGTTAGCGATATAATACAAGTGGCAAAACACCTTAGTCTTGGAAACAATCACCCCTCAGCTCCGAGACCTTACGGAAGCAATGGAGGCAGTGAGCTTATAAAAATGAGCGAGACTAGCTCAAAATACTATCTAAGATTCCAAGCTGCAGACATTCCTGGAATACTCGGCAATATTACAAGCTGTCTTGGCAAAAACAATATAAGCATAGAGTCCGTTATTCAAAAAAGCAGACACCTCGGAGGTGGCGATGTGCCGGTTGTTATTATGACGCACGAAGCTCAAGAAAAAGATCTTCTCAGCGCACTTAAACAAATCGGAAGATTTAAAGCCATAACCGGAAAAACCAGTATTATAAGAATAGAAGAGCTTTAGGTAGAGTTTAATGGCAGAGAAATCTGGCTCAAAAAAAAGGGTTGATTATAAAGAAATATTCGATGCATTCCCTGAAAGCATAATTATTCTCGACAGCAAATTAACAGTATTGGATATGAACGACAATGCTGAAACCACTTTTAGAATTTCAAGAAAAAAAGTGCGTGGAAAGAGCTCACAAAAGTTCATTCCTGTAGAGCTTGAGGAGCTGGCAAATAGAGCTTTATTAGAAGAAAGGGCAATATTTGGAGATGAAATAAACCCAAGCCTAAGAGGCGGTGAGAAAATTTCGATCCAAGCAATAGCGTCTCCTATTTTTAGTGAAAAAGGTAATATAAGCGGTGTAATATTGCAGATAAAAGACATGGCAGCAACAAAATTTCTCAGCAGAAAAAGTATTCAGGAAATATCTACTTCTAGGTTTGAAACCCTTATGCTTGGACTGGCTCACGAACTAAAAAATCCTCTTAGCGGAATAAGAGGAGCGGCACAGCTACTAGCGCAGGAAACAGAAAGTGAAGAGACAGTAAAATGTGCTGAGATTATTACAAAAGAAGCAGATAGATTAAGATCGCTTCTGGATTCACTTAAGCAACTTGAACCTTTTGCAGAGGAAGTTCTAGAGCCCATCGACATACACGATATTTTAATGGAAATTGCATACCTTGAGTCAATGTCGGAAAAGCACAATAAGATACAATATAAACAAAACTATGATATTACTCTTCCGCCTATAAGCTGTGATAGGAACTCACTTAAACAAGTTTTTTTAAATCTAATAAAAAACGCCTCACAAGCGGTTGGAGAAAAAGGAAAAGTAGAAGTTACCACCAGATGGATAACTGAGCACAAGTTAAAAGGACAAAGGGCAATTTCAGTAGATATCAAAGATAATGGGGAGGGTATTGAGCCCGATTCTCTGGAAAAAATCTTTAGTCCCTTTTATACTACTAAAAAGGAAGGATCTGGATTGGGGCTCTTTCTTGCATATCAAATAATTGCAAAACACGGAGGAGCAATACTGGTTGAAAGCGAGGTCGGCAAAGGCACTACTTTTAAGGTATACCTGCCTGTTAGAGGCAAGTAATATGGACCTATTTGAGACACTATGAAAAAAAGAATCTTAGTTGTAGACGATGAAGAAAGTATAAGATGGGTATTGGGCAAATGCCTTGAGAAAGAGGGCTATGAAGTTGAATATGGCCAGGACGGAGCCCAAGGACTGGAAAAAGCCAAGTCACAAAATTTCTCATCTATCATTCTAGATATCACTATGCCCGATATGACGGGGTTTGACGTGCTAAAAGAGATTAGACTAGATGGTATAGATGTTCCAGTAATAATTATCACAGCTCAAAACACAGTTAAAAATGCAATAGATGCTATGAAGCAGGGTGCGTATGATTATATAGCTAAGCCCTTTGATCTTGACGAAGTTAAACTTACAGTTGCCCGGGCAATTGAGAGCTATGAGAACTCAAGGAAATTGGAGATTCTGCTGGATGAAGATAGTGAAGTTGAAACACTTCAAGATATTGTTGGCCAGTCCCAAGCAATGTTAAATATATACAAAATGATCGGAAGAGTAGCCGAAAGAGATATTACGGTCCTAGTAAATGGTGAGAGCGGGACGGGCAAAGAATTGGTAGCAAGAGCTATTCATTCAAACAGCATGAGGAGAAACGAAAAGTTAGTTGCCGTAAACATAGCAGCAATTCCTAAGGACCTACTTGAGAGCGAGCTGTTTGGATATCAAAAGGGAGCATTCACCGGAGCCTCGATTTCTAGACAGGGCCGCTTTGAAGAAGCAGATGGGGGAACGCTTCATCTTGATGAAATTGGAGATATGCCGCATGAGCTTCAAACAAAGCTGCTTAGAATTTTGGAAGAAAAGAAACTCTACCGTCTTGGAAGCGAGAAACCTTCTTCAATAGACGTTAGAATAATAGCCTCTACGAATAAAAATCTCGAAAAAGAGGTTGAAGAGGGCCATTTTAGAGAAGATCTGTACTACAGACTAAATGCTATAACTATAAAGATACCCCCTCTGAGAAACAGAATTGAAGACGTAATACCACTAACTGAGCATTTTCTTAGCAAATATGGTCAAGAACTAGGAGTCGGCACTAGAACGCTATCACAGGAAGCAAAGGAAACTATAACTAATTACAATTGGCCTGGTAATGTAAGAGAGCTCGAGAATATTATTAAGCGAATTTTAGTGCTTTCGTCTGACACTGTGATAACCAGAGAGACTCTTTTAGATGCGGCTCCTCATCTAGAAGGCAAATTGATAAGAGATCATGACTCACTTGAGAACCTTATTAAAAATGAACTTAACTTTCTTCTAGATTCACATGATGAAGAATCTTCAGAAAAGGTATATGACAGTATTATTAAAAAAGTAGAGAAACCTCTTATTGAACTCGTTCTTAATATAACAAAAGGTAATAAGAAGAAAGCAGCTTCAATCTTAGGTATCAATAGAAATACACTTTCTAAAAAAATGGAAGAACTAGGTTTCCAGGATAAAGACAGCGAGTAGAATTAATCAAATCAATTTTTTTTGATCTTTTCCATCTTCTCAAGACCCTGCTTAGCAGCTTCTTGTTCAGCCTGTTTCTTATTTCTGCCCATACCCTTACCAAAGGATTTTCTGCCAAGTTTCACTTCTATATGAAAATTCTTATCATGAGGAGGACCCTCTTCAAGAACCACTTTATACTTAGGCACCTTTTTGTATTTTCTCTGAGCTACTTCTTGAAGCTTTGTCTTATAATCTTTAAAAATTTCCTCATCGCCATTAAGACAATTCTTTAAGAGCTTGGTAATTATTTTATAGACTTTTCTATAACCGCCATCTATAAAAATTGCTCCAATTACAGCTTCAAAAGTGCCTGAGAGGTTGGACTCACGATCCCTGCCGCCAGTGTTTTCCTCGCCTTTACCCAGAAGAACCTGCTTATCAATTCTGAGCTCTCTTGCAAAGTGCGCAAAATTCATTCTGCTTACAATTGAACTTCTCATCTTGGAGAGTCTGCCTTCAGATGCATCAGGGTATCGCTTGTATAAAACGTCTGCAACGATGAAGCCTAAGACAGCGTCTCCAAGAAATTCTAACCTTTCATTACTCTCAACCGAAGTTTCATTTGCATAAGAACTATGTGTTAACGCAGTTTTAAGGAGCTCTAAATCCTTAAATTTATAATCGAGCTTTTTTTCAATCATTGACTAAGAAAATTATCATTAAGCGAAATGAAAATCAACAATTCATACAACTTTAAATCTTATTAACTTTTGAATCGTAATATCTATTGCGCAGTGATTATGATTATAAGTACTATAAATTTTAATACTTGCGCGGTATCATTTGGCTTAGTTCTAAATATAAGTCAAATAGCAAAAAAATACGAGGTGAAATATGAGTAAAAGGCAAGTTATTACAGTAGCAATGAGTTTTGCATTTGTATTTCTTTTTGTTACGAGCTCTTATGCACAAGAATCTAAGTATGAGAGACCAACTATAAACGTAGTAGGCAATGGTGAAGTGTTTCTCTCTCCGGATGTTGCAAACATAAGCTTTTCTGTAGAGACAACTGCCAAAACTGCATCAGAGGCAGTAAATAAAAATGCGGAGATAACAAACAAGGTACTCGAAGCGCTAAAATCCAAGATAGGTAAAGACGATAAAGTATCGACATCGCGCTACAACCTATCAGCTATGTATGAATACAACAATGAAACAAAAAAATCTGAGTTTACAGGCTACAGAGCAACTAATAGCGTGAGTGTTAAAACTTACAACTTAGACAACATAGGCTCTCTTATTGACTCCGCAACTCAGGCTGGTGCAAACCGCATAGAGGGACTATCCTTTGACACCACCAAACGAAATGAGATCACAAGAGAAGCCCTTGCAAAAGCGGTTAAAGATGCAAGAGCTACAGCACAAACAGTTGCAGGAGCTGCGGGTGTTAAAATAACATCAATTTATCAGATATCTCCATCATATAGTTACCCGGCCCCTGTTTATAAAGACTATGCTGTGAGAATGGAAGCTGCATCTCCGGCCCCGCCCCCGCCAACAACTATTGAAGCAGGCGAGATTTCAATAAAAGCCTCTGTGAATATGGTGTTTGGAATAGAATAAATATTATTTAGACGATGAGCACTTTTCGCACGAACACAGGTCTCTTAGAAAATCAAATGTGTAAATTCCTGTGTCGTGCTTGTCGTTCCAGTGAAACTTAAAGGCATATTGCCCTATAGGCTCTATATACGTAGGCCTTAATTTTGGTTTTTTAAGCTGAAGCGGAATTTTCTTTGTAAAAGGCAGCTTGCCGTCTTTACTATTTTTTCTAAGCTGCCGACATGTAGCGCAGGGGCACTCTTGTCTTAAATCATCATACAAATATAAGCTCTCATGACCGTCCTCCCAAACTATCATGAGCGTTGTATCGCTAAATTCTATTACTTCTTTAGGTTTGTTATTCAAGATTTAATCCCGCGCAATTTTAATATAGTTTACCCAAATCAAAATTCTCTTAAACTCTAGTACAATTTTAGGGATTTTGATTGCGGGATTCGAGGGAAAATTGTATAATCCATTCTAATGGAAATGGATGTTGCCGGTACCGTAGCTAAATGGATTGAACAGTCAACAAAGATCGTGTTCCTTACCGGAGAAGAGCTATCTTCAGAATCTGGCCTTCCTGATTTATTAACTTCCGGGATAAATCCCCATATAAGAGATTTCAGAGAAAGCAAAGAGATAAAAGCTAATTACTGGAAGAAACTTAGGGAAGTATATCCGAGTATTGCAAACGCTGAGCCCAGTGCTTCACATAAAGCAATTTCTGAGCTTGAGATGATATCTGCAGTAGATAGCATTTTCACTCAGGCAGCTGATGGGCTTCATCACAAGGCCGGGAGCTCAAATGTGATAGAGCTCAACAGCTCAATGCTCTGGGTCACTTGCATGAACTGCGGAAAAGATTATTCAGTGGATGAGATATTAGGCATGGTTGAGAAAGGAGAGGATGTTCCAAAATGCCCTGAGTGCTCAAGCGACCAGTTAAAACCGCCTGTTTCATTTCCAGGACAACCTCCTCCCCACTGGGAATTAAGGGAGGCTTGGATCAGGCTTCATCAAGCAGACCTATTCATTATCGCAGGCGCAAATTTGGATCTTGAACCGGTTGCATCTTTCCCATTTCTGGCGAAAGAAAGAAATATTAAAGTTGTAATTATAAGCGAGAAGCAAAGCCCTGCAGATGACCATGTTGATGCCGTAATATACGGCAGACCTTCGGATGTTCTAAGATATATAGTAGACAAAATTAAAGAAGGAATAACAATTACATAGGTTTCATCTTTTAAATTGAGACTAAGTCAGCGATAATTATTTAGATGTGAAAACTTAAGGAGAAATGATGGCTCAAGAAAAGTCAATTTCAGATGAAGTAAAAAAATATGCATCCAATATAGATAAAGATATCTACACCGTAAGCAACATCCCCGAAGAGGTCATTGCGGTAATATTTGCATACGTTAGCAGAAGCCCGAAAGGCTTTAGGGAAAACATAGGAACTGTAATTCAGGAAGAGCAGCTAGGACAGGAAAGAGCTGCGAAGTTTCATGAGAAATGGGTCTTAAATTACGGCCATGCCTCAGTTGCAGAGCATGCAGCTGTCCATATGGGAATTGAAAAAGTCTCTAGGCTTTTCTCTTCAATACTGGAGCTTTCAAATGAGTACATGTCTTTTACCGAATACTCTCAGAGATATCAAAGCCCGGTAAAAGGGGATTTTTTCACACCAGGTGAGCTTGATCAAAACAGCGAGCTAAAAAACAAATATATAGAACTAAATAATTATCAGTACGACATCTATTCTGAGCTAAACGACAAACTCTTTGAATTTCTAAAAGACACTGTCCCTACGCCTGAGGGCAAAGAAGAAAGGATTCACCACAGGGCACTTGAAAAAATTGCGTTTGAAGATGCCCGATATGCGCTTAATCTTGCAACATATACTAATTTGGGAATGACTGCCAATGCAAGGGCAATTGAGGACTCACTTACAAAGCTTCTATCAAGCAGATACAGCGAAGTAAGAACAAGGGCACAGGAGATGAAAGATGAAGTTAAATTCTCAGTGCCAACTCTGGTTAAATACGCAAATGAAAACGAGTATATAACTGAAACTAGAAAAGCAGTTTCAGAAATAACTGATCAGCTAACTTCCGAGCTCAAGAATAATAACAAGGGATCTTATGAAGTGAACCTACTTAACTGGACAGGTATGGACGCTGGGAATGCTGAGTCTTATGCGATAGATAAAATGATAAACGCGATCGTGTTCGAACATAGCGGATCAAGATATCAAGATATAGAAGATGAAATTAGCACGAAAACTATTGTAGAAAGACTCGATATTTTAGAAAAATCAGTCGAAAAATTAGGAAAGTTTGATAATCCAATAAATGCTCTTAAGCTCGTGAAATATGACGTTGAGTTTGTAATAAGCGAGGCTTGCTGGCATCAGCTCCTTCGTCATAGAAAAGTAAACTGGATTGTGCAGGAGCCTAATGTTAGTAGCGGCATTACCGTCCCTCCACATGTAGAGCAATCTGGCACTGAGGAGTTACTAAGGAAAGCAGTATCGGCATCTGAAGATTTGTACAAAGAACTTGTGGGAAATAATCTGCCTGATGTCGCAAGCTATGTTGTAACAAATGCTCATAACAGAAGAATGTTAGGGAACTTTGATCTTTGGGAGCTTTATCATCTAGTTAACTTGAGGATGTCAGAAGGAGCACAGTGGGATATTAAAAACATAACAAGCATCTTGGCTCAGAAAATAAGCGAGCATCATCCAAATCTTGTTAAACCAGCTCTTGCAAGACTGGATTAAGAGCGGAAAATGAAGATAACTAAATGTGATTACTGCGGACAAGAGATAAGCATCAAAACTGATATCTGCCCGGGCTGTGGTGAGAAGCTTGGCGTGAAAGTTGGTGGGTTTAAAGGAATCTCAACTAGAATAATTCTTTTCCTGATGGCTGTATATATTATCTACTCTGCAGTTAAGCATTTCACCGAGATGTAAGTATCTCTAATAATATGGCAAACCAAGAGCACGTTAAAAACATAAAACTAGGTGTTGAGTATTGGAACAGCTGGAGAGATCAAAATCCAGATGTAGTTCCGGATCTAGCTTGGGCTAACCTTGTAGGGATTGATTTGAGCGGGGCAAACCTCCAAGATGCAAATATGAAGCTCGCTTTTTGCCGAGGCGGCAATCTGGAGGGCGTGAATTTTCAAAACGCTAATCTCTATGGAATTAACCTTGAGGAATCTAATTCAACTAAGGCTAATATGCAGGGAGCTAATCTAGAAGGCGCTCACTTAAGAAAGGCAGACCTTAGCAATTCCAATCTTAGTAACACAAACATGAAACTTGCTAACTTGCAGCATGCAATTCTAAATAACATAGACCTCTCGGGCGCTACTAAACTCACCCTTGAGCAGTTTGAGGAAGTATCATCTATATCAGGTGCAAAAATCGATTCTAAGCTATTAGACCAAATTCAAGAGAATATTCCGGAGCTGGCAGAAACGAATCCATAAGAGTTGCCTTGACTAAGTGCACCGTTTCCAAAATACTTCTAAATAATGGTAGACCAACCTTCATTTACAGAGCTTCTTAAAGACAAGATCTACAGCGTCTCAGAGATCAACGCGCGCATTAAAGAGACCATTGAAGAAGAGATTGGTTTCGAATACGTGTGGATAGTAGGAGAGATCTCTAATTTTAGAGGCAATTACTCAAGCGGGCATTGGTATTTCTCTCTCAAAGATAATGAGACGCAGATATCCGCAGTCTGTTTTAAATGGGCAAATCAATACATAAAGTTCGTACCCGAAGACAATATGGAAGTTATTTGCTGCGGTCAGATAAGTGTCTACGAAAAACAGGGCTCATATCAGATCAATGTCAGACACATAGAGCCTAAGGGAGTCGGCGCACAGGCGCTTGCGCTTGAAAAATTAAAAGAAAAGCTCCTAAAAGAAGGCCTGTTTGATGAAGAGAGAAAAAAACCTCTTCCCTATCTAGCGAGGAAAATCGGAATTGTGACCTCTCCCACTGGGGCCGCGCTCCAGGATATTCTGAAAGTTCTCGACAGAAGATTCTCAAACTTAGAAATAACAATCTCGCCGACCAGAGTACAAGGAGATGAAGCACCTACTGAAATAGTAAAGGCGCTTTCCAATCTCTACAAACAAGATGTTGATATAATAATCCTTGCCAGAGGCGGCGGCTCAAAAGAAGACCTTTGGGCATTTAATGATGAAAAAGTTGCAAGGGAAATTGTAAAATCACCTGTCCCGCTGATCTCTGCCGTAGGGCATGAAATAGATATTACGATCGCAGACTTGGTATCTGACATACGGGCTGCCACACCTTCTATGGCAGCTGAGCTTGCTGTTAGGGAGAAACAAGAGCTTAAAGAGGATATAAACTATCTAAAAGAGCAAATTGCATTTGCACTTAGTAATAGAACGGAGCTACTAGCAAGAGAAGTAGATCAGCTTCAAATGGAGTTTATACACGCAATTAAGAATAAAGTGGACACAGCCTCAAATGAGCTCTCAAGCCTCGCTGGAAACTTGGATGCACTAAGTCCCTTAAAAGTACTAGATCGCGGCTATAGCATCACTCAAAAGCTTCCTAAGGGTAATATCATTAAAGATGCCAAAAAGCTTAAAAAGGGTGACGAGGTCGTAATTAGATTTAATAAAGGCGAAGCTGAGTGTGAGGTAAAAAAGACTAAAAGTTAATCTGCCAAACCGTTAAGTTCCGGTACTTCTAGAAAACTTATTCCAGAACCTTTGAGCAGAGTTTGCACCTCTTTTTTTGGTAAGACGTCAGTAAATATGTATTTAATCCTGTCCCCAAGATCATGTCTGATTTTTTCCTCCCTAGAGGATCCATTTAGATCAGACATAGACTTTTCATAGATTGCTTCTAATCCATCTTTGGTTTCAAACAGTATAGTAGGCATAACCTCTAAGATATCTACGTAGAAGTCTTTCCTAGATTCAGCCACCGCCGCTCTAGTTCCTAAGAAGAAAGTGAGATAATTAATGATCTTGGCAAAAGGACTTGCCTTGGTCATGTAAGAAAAAGACTGGTCTTCAATGCCAATTTGTGAGTATTTCTCAGAGGCCTCAGATAATATATCCATAAATACTCCTTGGTTTACCTGAGCTGTGATATCGCCTTGGGAATCTATAAACAGAGCAGCAATATTGTCCGGGCTTACTTCTGAGCTTGCCTGTTGCAGATCGTCATGGAGTTTTTTTCTCTTCATAAGGCCAGATTTCAAAACGAGTTTAAAGTTTATAATCTTTTCATGCTTAATTCTTATGTCTGAGAAGAAAACTATTTTTTCTGCGCTAGTTAACTCGTTTTCTTTCTGGACCATGTCATCTAGCAAATTCTCATCTTCTACAAAAACTATCTTAGAACCCAATTTGTTTGCAGCATTGATTATTTCATCAGAAGTTGATTCTTGCGGAAGTGGCACTATGGCTGCTCCAAGCTGAAATATAGCTATCTCTGTAGCAATAGCGTCAAGGTTGTTGGATGAAGCAATAACAGCCTTATCACCGGTGTGAAACCCTATATCCATTAGATAGCTTGCTATGTTCTTAACTTCTCTATCAAAATCAAGCCACGTAATTTGTTTCCAGCTCCAACCGTCTCGTCTTTGAAATAAGAGCCTTGTGCCTTGTTCTTTTACTTTATCTGCAAATAGTTCTGGAATAGTTCTGACGCCCATATAAAATTCCTTATGTATTTATTAGAATCTTTTTTCAAGATAACGTGTAAAATATACAGTAAAACTGACAATTTGAAACAATGAAACGCATAGAAAAATTAAAGCCATTTCAAAGTGAGCTCTTGGAATTTGCAAAAGAGCTAGTGACCGAGCTCAGAGAGGCAGGATATAAGGCATACTGCGTAGGCGGATGTGCTAGAGACACGCTTATTGGAGTTGAACCCAAGGAGTATGACATTACTACTAGTGCAACTCCTGAGCAAGTCAGTGAGATTTTCCCGCATACTGTTCCTGTTGGAGTAAGTTTTGGAGTTATCTTGGTAATTATAGGGAAATACCAGTTTGAGGTGGCTACTTTTAGAAAAGACCAGAGCTATTCTGACGGTCGGCACCCAGACAGCGTTGTATATAGCACCCAGGAGCAAGAGGACGTCCTTAGAAGAGACTTTACCATAAATGGGATGCTCTATGACCCTATCTCAGAAGAGGTCATAGACTATGTGGATGGGATCGAGGACCTGGATAGAAAAATTGTAAGAACAATAGGTAATCCATACGAGCGTTTTAACGAAGACAAGCTAAGGATGATGAGAGCCATCAGATTTAGCTCCAGATATGATTTTGAGTTAGATAAAGATACATTTGAGGCTATTCGTAAGCTCGCGCCGCAGATCACTCAAGTAAGCAGTGAGCGTATAAGGGATGAAATATTAAAAATCATTACCCAGAGTAACCCCGGCCATGGTATAAAAATGCTCTCAGAGAGCGGCCTTCTTAAGTATGTGCTACCAGATATCGAAATTATGAAGGGTGTAGAGCAGCCGCCAGAATTTCACCCAGAGGGTGATGTATTTGTTCATACCTGCCTTGTTTTGGACAAGCTATTTGAAAATGAAGAAGGGATTGTTTCGCCAGAGCTTGCAATGGGCGCACTTCTACATGATGTTGGCAAGCCTCCAACTTTTTCTGTATCAGACCGTATTAGATTTAACGGACATGACCGTTTGGGAGCCGATATGTCTAAAAAGATATGCAGAGAATTAAAGTTCTCAAACAAACAGATAGAGCTGATATACGCCCTGATCAAAGAACATTTGAAATTTAAAGATGTCTTTAAAATGAAAAAAAGCACACTAAAACGATTTATTGGAATGCCTCATTTTGAAGATCATATGGCACTTCATTTAGCTGACTGTCAAGCAAGCCACGGTATGACAAAAGCATATGATTTTATTATGGATAAATTTGATGAGTTTGAGGATGAGGAAATTAAGCCTACCCCACTTCTTAGCGGCAAAGAGCTTATAGAGATGGGATATAGCCCAGGACCACTATTCTCAGAGATACTAAACTTTGTGGAAGAAGCCCAGCTGGAAGGGAATATAACCACTTCAAAACAAGCAGTAGAGCTAGTGTCTAAAAACTACCCCTCAAAACAATAGCTACACTCTACAGCAGACGTAATAAGCCTATTAAGCCCAAACAAACAAAGCATAATTAATACAAAGAATACTTTTAACAACTTAGTTGGGGGAAGTCTTTAGATACTTCCCCCAGAAGTAGTTGTTATATTTTTCCTTGTAGCAAAAATGCTATGAGAAGAGCATAAATAACGAGTGACTCGATAAGAGCAAGACCAATAATCATTGGTGTAAGAATCTTTGAGCTTGCACCAGGGTTTCTAGCAATACCGCTTAATGCTGCAGCGGTTGCACGTCCCTGACCCAATCCAGCTACTCCAGCTGCGATTCCGATTCCAAGTCCAGCGCCAAGAGCAAGTCCAAGCTTAGTTAACTCTCCGCCCTCTGCAGCATGAGCCGCTTCAGGAACGAAAGCTGCAATCATTGCAACTCCGAATATAGAAAGAAATGATAATGCCTTTTTCATTTGTCTACCTCCTTTTCGTTGAGTAGGTTGTTTTTTTTATATAAAACTTGTTTCAAATTTATTCAATATCTGTATCGTGTGCAGTTGCAAGTGAAATATAAATTGCTGACAGCACGGTAAAAATAAATGCCTGTAGAATCGAAACAAAAATTCCAAGTCCTACGAATATTGCCGGAAGAACAAAGTGGAGCAAGTTGGTAAAAACTCCAAGAACCATATGGTCTCCAGTAATATTCATAAAAAGCCTGAGTGAAAGTGATACGGGTCTAACAAAGTGACTAATAAGTTCAATTACAAACATAAGCGGCGCTAGAAAAATAACAGGGCCTGCAAAATGCTTTATATATTCAATACCGTTTTCTTTAAGTCCATAGTAGTTGTACATAATGAAAATAACGATACCGCATGCAACAGGCACATTGAAGTTTCCTGTAGGCGGCAAAAACCCTGGCACAATACCCAGAAGATTTGCAAACAAAATAAAAAAGAATGATCCTGCTAGCAGAGGAAAATATGTTTTAGCTTTTTCCCTTGAGCCAAGCATGTTTGTGAAAAGGTCAAAAAGAAAATCTATAGTTAGAATTTCAAAAATAGTTCTTACAGAGAATTTTTCATCAGGCAGCACAGAGTCGTTATTAGAAAGAATCTTAGAAATCTTAAGACCTGCAAGCGCTAATAGTATAAGAACCAAAATAGAGCCTAAGATGTAGTCGTATTTATCTAAACCCAGTAGAGTAAACCAGCTAAAGTGATCCATTTGTGCTCCTTCTCAAACTTTCTCCGATGATTACGATTACAACTCCAGTGATACCGATGAAGAAACCGTATATGTTTATTTCAGTGAATACAAAGATTGATGCTACTATTCCGATTAGAATCGCCATCTTAATTACAAATGCGAATATTCCAAATCCGACAGAAGATGAATTTGAAACAAGGGCGTTTACTACAAATTTAATTGCTACAAAGTTTGCAGTGAACAAGATACCTCCGGCCGCAACTCCAAAAGCCATTGGAGTAGATCCAATAAGATAGTTCACAGCAACTAAAAGCGCAGTGACTATTAAACTGTATTTTTCAACCGTTCCAAGTGACGCTATGCTAATCAGGTTTGTCGCCTTTTCTGTCATCAAATCTTCTCAACATCCTAATAAGTAAACTAAACCCTGCTACAACTCCTGCTACAAGTCCTATCATAGTAAACCAAGGTGTTTTCGTCTCAAGCCAATTATCTATATAGTCGCCCAAAACTATCCCGGCTATTACCGAGAACCCAAGCTCAAATCCTATGACAATAAATACTAACCATCTGTATTTTCGTTTTTGTCTGACCCTTAATACCTCTAATTTTTACTAAAGATCTTTAAGACATTTATATAAAGCGTTTAATGTTTTATCTACATCCTTCTGAGTATGAGACAAAGATAAAAATACAGCCTCAAATTGAGAAGGCGGGAACATAATACCAGTACCTAGCAAATTTTCAAAAAATTTTGAATATTTTTTTGTATCGCTTGCAAGTGCAGTCTTATAATCGTGGGGTGAAGGGCTTGTAAAAAAGAGCGTAAACATAGATTCGATAGAGTTTATACTGGCATTAATTTCTAGTTTTTTTATTATATCTTGAAGTCCGTCTACAAGATTTTCAGTAAGGTTTTTAAGCTTTTTATAGTTTGGGGCCTTATTTAATTTTGTAAGCGTCGTAAGACCAGCGGCCATTGCAAGAGGGTTTCCGGAAAGTGTACCTGCCTGATACATAGGCCCTATAGGAGCAACCATACTCATTATTTTTTTACTCCCTCCAAATGCTCCGACCGGAAGACCGCCGCCAACTATTTTTCCAAGGCAAGTAATATCAGGAGTTACGCCAAAATATTTTTGCGCCCCGCCCATGCCCAATCTAAAGCCAGTTATAACTTCATCAAATATTAGAAGTGCTCCGTGCTTTTTTGTGATCGCTCTCAACTTTTTTAGAAACCCTTTTTCTGGAAGTACAACGCCCATATTGGCAGCGACCGGCTCTAGTATTATGGCAGCTATTTTATCGCCATGCTTTTTAAATTGTTTTTCCACAGACGAAATATCATTATATTTTGCAAGAAGTGTTTTATCAGTAAAAGATTTAGGTACCCCAGGACTGCTTGGCGTTCCGAAAGTTGTGGCGCCAGATCCCGCCTGTACAAGAAGAAAGTCTGCATGTCCATGGTAGCATCCTTCAAATTTTACTATGTAGTCTCGATCAGTATAGGCTCTGGCTAACCTGACAGCGCTCATGGTAGCCTCTGTACCCGAGCTTGTCATCCTGATCATGTCTATTCCGGGAAAGGACTTTACTATGAGCTTTGCTATATTTACTTCATTCTCACAAGGAGCACCATAACTGGTTCCTTTATCTGCTGCTTGTTTAACAGCACGAACTACATCAGGATCTGAATGGCCCAAAATAAGTGGTCCCCATGAAGACATGTAATCAATATATTTATTGCCGTCCTCATCATAAGTATAAGCGCCTTTTGCCTTATGAATGAATGCTGGACTACCCCCTACGGCGTTAAAAGACCTGACGGGGCTATTAACCCCTCCTGGCATTAAATTCTGGGCAGTTTTATATAGCCTTTTTGACTTTCTGAATTGACGTGTCATTTAGAATTTACCAATCTGGCATCTACTAAGCCGTGAGTAGTAAACATGGATCGATTATATGTGTCAAGTATAGGAGAAACTTCAGATATAAACATATAAAAAAGGGAGAATTCCAATATGGAATTCTCCCTTAATTTTTATAGTCATATGATCTAATAGAATAGATCACATGATATATTCTCCTTTATGAAAATAGGATCAGATTATCTTATTTAGCGTAGCTAAAGATAAGTCTAACGCCTACTTCTGCTGTTGGCGATGTAGCTATGAAGTGTGCTCTTCTGTTAAGCTGAAAAGCTTCTTCTGTTGTTCCAGCGCCAAACTGTGTGGTTTCACCACCACTAGCTGTTGTAATTCTAGAAGCATCAACTCCTAGGCTTACAAGATATGCTTTAGTAGCATCAGCTCTTCTCTGAGCGAGCTGTAAGTTGTAAGCTGGAGTACCCCTGATGTCTGCATATCCTTCGATAAGAACTGTTAGTCCTGCATCAGCATTCATAACAGCAGCGTTCTCATCTAGAACTGCAGCAGCATCTGGTCTGATATTTGATTTATCAAAATCAAAGAAAATATCTTTTAGATCAGCTGCTGGTGCGGGTGGGGGTGGCGGTGGTGGGGGTGGTGCTGAACATTTTAGCTTAGCTTCATCAGCCTTAGCTTTTGCATCGATAAGCATTCTGCGTGCTTCTAGTTCGCTGCAAAATTCTCCAGCTAGGGCTTTACCTTTGGCTAATGCAGAGTTCGCCGCAGCTAATTCTGCCTCACCACAAGGAGCTCCACAATAATCTCCTGTTGTTGGATCGTCACCGCAAACTCTCTGCTTACACTGTTCACATGTTGCTGTAGCATCAGCAACTGCTGAATCAGCAGCAGCTAGCTCTTTTGTCGGTGGGGGTGTCGCACAGCTTGCTAGATATAGCAATGCAACAACTAAAAATGGGATGCTTAAAAAAAGCATTTGCTTATCCCTTTTCATTCTACTGCACCTCCTTTAAGAGTTTTTTGAGTACCTAATGAGTACATAATAATAAACCTTTTAACCATTAACTGCAAGTTCTCTTATTTTTTCTTTAGCTGTTTTAGCTTCTTCAGACTGTGGATACTTGTCAATTAAAGTCTGAAAAAACAGCTTAGCTTCCTCTTCTCTTCCTATTTCAATCAGTGATAATCCCTGCTTTAAATAAGAAAGAGGCACCCTATCATCCTTAGGGTAACTATCTATAAACTTTTGATATTCTAATATCGCTTCTTCAAATTCTCCCTGTCTGTAATACGACTCCGCAATCCAGTATGTAGCATCACTGGCTTTTGAAGAATTCGGATATTTTGACAAATATAACTTAAATTGTTCTCTTGAACCACTGTAATTTCCTTCGCTTAACTCTGTATAGCCTTGATTGAATATATATTCTTCGCTTTCAACATTTAATGATGGTAGCTCAGATCCGCCCTCAGTACCAATTGGTGGTGGTCCAGGAGGTGTTGGCAAACCTGTTGGCCCGCCCTGATTTACTCTGGCCTCTAGACTTGCGTAAGATCTGTTCAAGTCTTTTACCTGCGTCTCAAGCTGTGCAACCTGTTCTCTTAGCTGAATATCTGCACCCCCGCCGCCGCTGACACCACCTGTCTGCAGCGCATTTACTTGTTGAGATAACCGTTCCATTTTAGCCTCAAGCCTAGTCTGTCTTGCATAAACACTGCTAACATCACCTTGAGTAGCAACACAACCTATAGACATAGAACATATCCCCGCCAATATAAAACCTGTAATAACTTTAATTCTCATCAATTATTTCCTAGTACGCAGGAACAAAATGTGCTCTTCTATTCTGCTGGTAATCATATTCTGAACTGCCAAATGCAAATTGATCTGTTTCACCCTTACTTACTGCTTGAACTTTTGATGGCGGCACGCCTAGTCCAACAAGGTAGTTTTTAGTAGATTCAGCTCTTCTTTGTCCTAGAGCTAAGTTATACTCCTCTGTGCCTCTTACGTCAGCATAACCTTCGATTACTACCACTTGGAACTTCCCGCCGCTGTTTTTAATAATGTTCGCATTTTGATTAAGTACTGGCCTTGATTCAGCTGTGATTGACTGACTATCAAAATTAAAGAATATATCAACCAGACCGAAATTAGATCCTGACGGCGATAGCGAGCCCAATGTCTCTTCCATGGATTCTATATCAACCGATTCAACATATGCCTGATTTTTAGCTTTACCCTCAGCTTCAATCGCTTTGAACCTAGCTTCTTCTAAAAGCGTGCGGGCACCGTCTTTATCACCTGCTGCTAACATTTGTCTCGCCTGTGCTATTAATTCTTCCGCTGCTTGATACTCTGGTGTTCCTTCTGCTCCAGCATCCCTAGCTGCTTGGAGGGCTGCTTCAGCATCAGCCATTTCCTTATCTACACCTGGACCACAGCTAAATGCGAATAACACTACAAATACCATACAAAACCCAATGGAAATGAACTTTGCCTTACTCATTTTGCTCCTCCTAGCTTTTCTAAATCTTATACCTGAGATAATTACATTATTTTGCCTACTAAGTCAAGACATTTTAATCCCAAACTAGGCAAAATTCTTATAAATAATTATAAGAATTGAAATTAGTTATAACATATTTTGCTATCAAAACCTAGCTATTAATGTTATTATTTAAAGTTAGAGCTAAAACTGGGTCTAAATATATGAAAAAATTAGTGTTTTTTCCTTTTTATTTTAGTGTTTTAGTGCTATTTTGCACTAACTTAACGCTCCCAGTACATTCTGATCCGATTTTTGGTGATGACGAAGTTATATCCATGATTCCGGCCAATAAATCGGTATTTGTTGATCTAAGAGACAAAAACAGTGTTGATTTGCGGTTTAGAAAACACTCAAATGATAAATCATTAGAAGATTTTAGCGATTTTCTTCGTGACTCTAGAAACGTATACTTCACAATTTGGATTATTCGAATAATTCAAGTAAATGCCCTGGATATTCATAATAAAGATCAACAAACCTTTGTTAATCCGCTTAGGTGGTGGAGAAATTTCTTTGGTTTCCAGAATAAAAACCGAAAAAGAGGCGATTTTGAGCTCAAAGACGGAGATAGTTTTAAGACTAACTGGGTAGCGCACCCGGCTTTTGGAGCTTATACATATTTATTCTACAGGGCTAAGGGGTATAACTTCTACACATCTACTTTGGGTTCTTTTGCCCAGAGTGCGCTTTTTGAGTATACAATTGAAGGAGTAGCTCAATCACCGTCTATACAAGATCTTATTATTACACCTGGGGTTGGAGTTCCTTTGGGAATAATTCTTGAAGAAACTTCCGATTGGCTGGTTGGGAGAGAAAGCGGGTTTTTAAATGCTGTTGGTTATCTTGTAAATCCCATGAAAATAATAGTTCCTGAGCAGGATAAAGTAAACGTAGGGCCGCTCATAAGCGGGCAGGTAGTTATAGGGTTTCAATGGTAGAGGAAAATATAATATGAGTATAGAAGAAGGATCAGCAGTTGCCGGAGCATTTTGGGCTAATTCGCCGGTCATAGCAATTACCAGCGCTTGGGAGGGGAAAGTTAACGGGCAAATTGCAGTAACTGCGGTTACATCATCAATTGTGCATGAGATACCAAGGTTATTAGTAGGTATATGGAAAGCCAACTATACACATGAATTTATTACAAAAAGCAAAGCCTTCACAGTGCACCTGTTGAGAAGAGAGCAGATCAGCCTCGTAAGGAACTTTGGATTCTACACCGGTCGAGACAGAAAAAAGTTTGAAAATTTAGACTATGAAATTGGTGTTACTGGAAGCCCCGTCTTATATGACGCACATTCATACGCAGAGTGTAGAGTGATAAACGCAATGGACGGTGGGGACATGACTGCATTTATAGTAAGCGTTGTGGACGGAAAGTTATATGATGCTGGTCCGTGGATGACTCTTAACGATTTCTATACTGATGCACCGCAGGAATGGATCGCAGAGTATGGACAAAAATTGGTACAATCCGTGTCATCTTCAATGGAGATTATAAACAAGATTGATTATTCCGCCTATAAGCCCTAATTATCATTTGTATCCTGTCTTTGCTCGGGAACGATTATCAAACTTACAGGCTTGTAATTCCTAAGCACTACCAGATTAGTCGGGATTCCTGCTTTGGATCCCCCAACGGCATATACATAGTCGTAAATACTTCTTATCTCAACCCCGTTGTATTCAATTATTGTATCCTCACTCTTTAGTCCAGCACTATCGGCAGGGCTGCCCTCTTTCACACCCATTAATTTCACACCCTTTGTCTGATTTGAATAATCAGGGATAGTTCCAAGATATATATTGAATTTAGCAAAGCCTTTTTTGGGTTCATCTTCGTTGGAAAAAGTAAGCTCTATATCTTGGGTAGCCAATTTGCTTATTAGTGATTCCATAAGCTTAAGCACTTTTTGCTGACCTTTAGAATTTATTTTGTCCCAGTCATCTTCTGGCGTGTGATAATCATCATGAAGCCCGGTGAAGAAATGAAGGACCGGTATCCCCTTTGCAAAAAACACAGACTGATCACTGGGGGCAAAACCAGATTTGTCTAAGCTTAATTCAAAGCCAAACTGTTGGTTTGCAGAATTTATCAGATCGTTCCATTTGGGGGATGATCCGACTCCAAGCACTGTGAGTTTATTGTCTTCAAGCCGCCCAATCATATCCATATTTATCATGGCTATTGTTTTATCTAAGGGCAGTTTTGGATTATCTATATAGTTGGATGCTCCTATCAAACCTAACTCTTCGGCGGAAAATGCAATAAAGACAAGGCTTCTTTTTAGAGACTCTTTATTACAAGAGAAATATTTTGACAGCTCAATAAGACCTGCTACCCCTGAGGCATTATCATCAGCGCCGTTATGTACTTCTCTTTTTGCTGTATTGGTCGCCCTTGAGTTTCTCTTGCCAAATCCAATATGATCATAGTGAGCTCCTATAAATATGTACTCGCTTTTAAGCTCTGGGTCTGATCCTTCGATCATTCCAATCACATTAGAGCTCTCACCCCTCTCCTCGATTATTTGAGTCTTGATATCTGCGATAGTACTGGGAATTAAAAACGATGCGTTCTCTTTTTCAGAGAGTTGTTGTTCTAACTTTTTGAGATCTTTGCCTTGGGCCTTAAGAACTCGCTGTGCTTTATCTCTTCTAAGAATCAGTGATTTTATTCCAGAATCAGAGTAGGAAAAGTCTAGTCCAACTTTTGTGATGTCAGGCTCTTCTTCCTGGGAATAAGGCGTTACAAAAATTATTGCGCTTGCTCCTTTTTCCCTTGCGTTTAGTGCTTTATATCTAAGGGGAGCATAATTATAAAACGGGCTATTTATATCATAGCCTTCGGGGGTATAACGAAGCACCATCACTACTTTGCCCTTAACATCTATGCCTTCATAATCATCGTAATTCAGTTCTGGAGCGCTTATGCCGTATCCAGCAAAAACCATGTATTCAGAGACTTCTCCGCTGGTTGAAAAACTAAGAGAATTATAATCATTGCCTAGTATCAGCTTGTTATTGTTACCCTCGATTTCAATTTCAAAGCTGTTATCGGTTCCAAGACTGATTCCCTTGGTGAAGAAGAAATTTTGATAATAAGAGCCATTATCACCGATCGGTTTTAGCCCTGCATTTTGAAATTCGGAGACAATGTACTCAGCGGCTTCTTGAGCGCCTTTTGTTCCCGACATCCTTCCCTCAAGCTCATCTGATGCTAAATAGCGTATGTGAGAAATTATTTTCTGATCATCAAAAGTTAAATTATTACAGTTATGTTGTGAATTAGCCGGATTTATTGAAATGATAATAAAAAGTATTAGTGTTGATAACGAGAGCAAAATATTCATACGGAAATAAGTTACCACATGATATAGCAAATGGTTTGAGAACTATGGTTTGCACACAGGTATAAACCATGTAAGACTTATTTCTAATTGTTTGACATGGAGAGAGAATGTACCCAACACTTTTCACAATAGGAGACATACAGGTCTCCTCTTTTTCTTTCATGGTCTTAATTGCCTTTCTAGTTGCATATTTTATTGGGGAATCAGAACTAAAAAGAAAGGGCCTAAACAGCAATCTGGCAGATCTGCTTCTAATTGCCTGTGTTCTTGGCGGCTTGGGCGGATCAAAATTATTGTTCCTATATCAAAATGTTGCGCTTTCAGATTTCTTTTCAGACCCAGTTAGATATCTGGCTTCAGGGTTTACCTTTTTGGGCGGCTTTATAGGGGCACTAGTGTTAATGTGGTTTGTAACACAGATGAAAAGAGTTAGGTTCTTAGTAGTCACAGACGCTGCCGCGCCGGCTCTTATACTCGCGTATGGGGTTGGAAGAATTGGGTGTCTGTTGGTAGGTGATGATTATGGCAAACCCTCTAATCTACCTTGGGCTATGGCTTTTCCTAATGGAGCACCCCCAACTATAGTTGCAGTTCATCCAACTCAAATCTATGACACAATATGCATGTTCATATTTTTTATTATCCTATGGAGCATTAGAAAGAGAAATTATCCAATTGGCTGGATGACAGCCGTTACGCTAATGGTGCTGGGTGTGCAGAGATTTATGGTTGAATTTTTAAGAAGCACTACACCTAGCTTTGTTCCCGGTTTCTCTCAAGCTCAGGTAATATCTGTAGTACTGGTAATAATAGGCGCCGTGCTGTTATACAAAGTGAGTCAGCATGAAGGCCGCGGTAAGGAATCTACCGCCTACTGAGGTGAGGATTAATGCACATCGTAATACTCGGAGCTGGTCAGGTCGGATCATTTATTGCAAGAAGCCTTTGCGTTGAAAACGATATAGTAGTTATTGAAAGAAACCCAGAGACAGCTGATAAATTAAGAGAATCCTTTGATGTAATCGTAACAGAAGGTAATGGCGAGGACATAGCTGTTCTCAAAGAAGCACAGATTGACAAAGCCGATATCCTCCTTGCCGTCTCAGGTGATGACAGAACCAATATTATGGCTGCCACCTATGCCGCTTCATTAGATGTTCCAAAAATTGTATGCCGTGTTAGAAATCCAAATTATCTTGAATACCCAAAGTTGATAAAAAATACCGACGTTTCTATAGTACATCCTTGGGCCATTATATCTGAGAAAATTTCAAGTTTAATCGGTTCACCGTTTGCTTGGAAAACCGAAACTTTGGCACAGGGCAAGATTAAAATGTTCAAACTAAGGGTCGAGGAAAATACTCCAATAGTGGGCAATACACTTGCTAATCTTGGTCCGCCAAAGGCTTGGATATTTGTTGCAGTCTCAAGAAACGGCAAAATCTCTATTCCTACAGGGGAGACAAAGCTTGAAGCTGGAGATTATGTATTTGCACTTGGTGTGCCGGATATTCTTGGAAAACTAAAGGAACTTTTCGGCGTTCATGAAAAGGAAATAAAATCAGCAGTTGTTGTCGGGGGCGGAAGACTCGGGAGAGGGGCTGCTAAACTTTTATCTAAAAACAATATTGCTACAAAATTAATCGAAAGCAACGCTGACAGAGCCAGAAAAGCAGCTGAAGATTTAGATCATGTCCTTGTTTTTAAGGGCGACGCCACTGACACTGAAACATTAAAGGAGGCAGGAATAGAATCTGCAGACTATTTTATAGCGCTCACAGGGGATGATGAAAACAATGTTTTAAGTGCACTACTTGCCAGAAACCTTGGCGCCAAAAGAACCACTGTGCTCTATACAAAGCCTGACTATATTGATGTTATTGAAGCTATAGGTGTTGACCGGGCTATAAGCGTAAGGCTTTCTGTGGCCAATGAAATACTCAGCCTACTTCATATGCACGGGGTCGCTCATGTGGCACTTGTTGAGGAAGGACGGGCAGAGGTATTGGAGTTTGACGTTACCTCTGAAACTCAAATTTTAGGAACACCTCTTAAAGATGTAGATTTCCCTCACGGCTCAATCATCGGAATTGTGCTTAGGGACGAGGAAGTAATTATTCCAAGAGGTGATTATACGCCGGCACTTGGAGATAGGGTTATCATTTTCAGCCTCCCTGAAGCTGTGCATAAAGTTGAGATGATGCTAGGACAGTGAACATACGGTTCTCTCTTCATATAATCGGGAACTTCATGAAGTTTTTAGGACTTCTGATGTTTATCCCAGCTGTTATATCCCTGTTTTATAAGGAAGATGATGTGTGGGCGTTTGTAATATCCGCACTATTTACTTCTGTAACCGGATTCATAGTAGAGCTTATAACAAAGCCAAGAGAAAAATCAGCAGAAATTCAACGAAAAGAAGGTTTTTTGATAGCTGCAATGGCGTGGTTTGCAGCCAGTTTCTTTGGAGCAATTCCATACATTATATACGGGGTGTTTTCTAATCCAGTGGATGCCTGGTTTGAATCTGTTGCAGGTTTCACCACCACAGGTGCAACTGTACTTCTTGATATAGAAGAGCTCCCCTACGGGATGCTATTTTGGAGAAGCTTCACCCAGTGGTTAGGAGGCATGGGTATAATCGTTTTGGGAATTGCCATTCTCCCAAGACTCGCAGTCGGCGGTATGCAGCTTATGGGCCTTGAAGCCCCTGGACCGACAACAGAGAAAATTACTCCTAGAATAGCTGAAACTGCAAAAAAACTCTGGGGTATTTATGTTCTTCTATCAATAGTTCTTGTAGTGCTTCTACTTTTCGCAGGCATGCCGCTCTTTGATTCGGTGCTTCAGTCATTGAGCACACTTTCAACCGGAGGCTTCTCACCAAAGAACCTAAGCGTCGGCTCTTACAACAGTGCTCTAATCGATGCAATCATAACAGTATTTATGTTCATTGCGGGAATGAGTTTTGTGCTTCTTTATTGGTCACTTCGAGGAGACTTTAAAAAAATAAGTAAGAATTCTGAATTTAAATACTATCTATTTATAAACCTTATTGTAATTTTTGCTATCACATTTGAACTATGGAGAACAGTTTATCCTAACTTTTTAGAAGCTCTTAGGTACGGAAGTTTCCAGGTAGTTTCAATAAGTACAGGATCAGGCTTTAGTACCACAAACTATGATATCTGGCCCTCTTTTTCAAAATGGTTTTTACTTATGCTTATGTTCTTTGGAGGGTGTGCTGGCTCAACGACAGGTTCAATAAAAATTATCCGTATCATGGTGCTATTCAAAAAAGGTTATCAGGAACTTCATAAAATTATTTATCCAAGAGCTCTTATGCCAATAAGAGTAAATTCTAAGCCTATAAGCGACGATGTCGTTTCAAGTATCGCTAGCTTTTTCTTGATCTATCTATTCGTATTTTTAGTCGCAACGCTCGTTGTACTGGCGGCTGAAGATCTGCCAATTATTACAGCCATATCCGCCTGCGCAGCTTCGATTGGAAACGTCGGACCAGGCTTGGGAGAAGTTGGACCAATTGGCAACTACTCAGAACTTAAAAGCTTTACAAAAATAGCGCTTTCTCTTCTTATGATAATAGGAAGATTAGAGCTATTTACTATTCTAGTTATATTAACCCCAACATTTTGGAGGAAATAGGCTATAAACTCTACTAAATCCTTTTATATTGAACTCATTATGGTAATATTCTGTGCGTTAAAAACGAGAAAATGATCCTTAAAACTAATCTAAACACATTCTCAACCGTATAAATATGAAAGTAATATTTGATCCCGAAGAGCCGATACAAAACTCTACATCTGCCACAATTGGAAACTTTGACGGAGTCCATTTAGGACACAAGAAGATCCTATCGGCTATAAAACAAGAAGCCAACGAG